>DATKVL010000035.1:0-3949 GCA_035530115.1 Dehalococcoidia bacterium
GCCTCAATATCAGTTATCACTACGTTGGCATCATTGACCGCTACTTTGCCGTTAGTGACCTTGACGGCTACTGGCTTACCTAGAACAGTATTGGCTGATTTCAGCTTGACCACGTCAGCGGCCATAACCTTTCCAGATACGACATGAAAGAGAAGTATGTTCTTCAAAGTTGGAATATCTTTCAGCAAACCCTCAACAGTGCCCGCCGGCAGTTTCTTGAACGCATCATCAGTGGGAGCGAATACAGTGAACGGTCCCTTGCCTTTCAGTGTTTCTACCAGGTTAGCTGCTTTCACTGCAGCTACTAGGGTCGTAAATCTATTGTCGCCAATCGCGATTTCAACGATATCTTTCATACTACCACTCCTTCTTCATTCATCTTAAGTGATAAAGAAACGATTGCCTCGATCCTATATGTCTATCACCTCCTTAACAAAAGAATCCTCCTACTAGTCAATCATAAAGCCACGACCATTAAAAAGTCATAAAATCAAGTCGGAAATAGTTACATTTTTATTACATTACTGCAACCTATGCTGTTAGTTAGGTATGAGTAACCTTGCCTAATTGGGGCTGAAAACGTACTTCATCCGCAATCGACTCAAATTGATTGCAGTCCAAGTGAGAATATGAAGCAAATCGCGATACGAGCTGGCTTTAGTAACAAAGTAGCAGAAAGTTATCCAACAAGTTAGCGTAGTGTTTAGTGGCAGAGAGCAGGTGCAGCGCGCCGTGGTCATCCTCTGTCCACTCATCGGACTCGCTGGTTACCACCGGGCATGGCTCCTGGCAGTAGTGGCTGCCTTTTGATATCACCCTCACCTAAATCCTCTCCCGTCAAGGGAGAGGGATATCATCCTTCTGCTAGCCAGTCTAGGACTTTCCGCATTACCTCAGTGCGGTTATCTCTGGTTATCAGGAGCGTTTCGACTTCAGGATGGCGTTTGATTTCGTCGGCAAAGGGATGGGGGTTGAGCATAATAGTACCCAAAACTTTCTGGCCGCTGTTTATTGCCTGCGTCACGGCTTCCTTGAACCGGGGCGACAGAAGCTCCATCTTGCCAATCTCATCGATAACTATCAGGTCGGTTTCCTTCAGCGCCTGGCGCAGGGCAGCAACTCCAACTCTGTTCAGGCTATCTGTGTCCACCCTGTATTTGCTTACCTGGTAGGGGCTGGAGATGCTGACATGGGCTAATATGGCCTCTTGACCATCAAGAGTAACAATCCGAAACCCCTGCCTTATTCCCCCGGTCCGTATCTCCTCAGTATAGAAACCGCCCCCCTTGACTTTTGTCCCGGCCAGGGCTTCTTTGATGAGAGCAGTTTTACCTGTGCCCGGCTTGCCGGTCAACAGGAGGGCTCTTTTCATCATTCCTTGGCTGGAGCCTGGGCCTTTCTCTTTTCCTTGAGCTGCTTTCGGCGCTGGCGATGCTTCAGGGCAGCTACTTTCTTCTTCTTATTCATCTCTCTCTCGCTAAATCTAAGTTGTTGGAATTATTCTACCATATTGCAAGGGAGGTGCGGGAGGTGTCCAATTTATTGGGCAACTATCGTCATTGCGAGGAGCAGGATTCCTCGCTTACGCTCGGAACAGGCTCCGCAATCCCTGAGATTGACACGCACCTTTCAGGTGCTCGCAATGACACCCTCTTCATGTCGTTGCGAGGAGCCGAAGGCGACGAAGCAATCTCGGTGAGGGCATGAGATTGCCACGCCCCGACAAGTCGGGGCTCGCAATGACAAAAGGAAAAAGGTTGGCAATGACAAAAGAAAAAAGGCTCGCAATGACAAAAAGAGGGGGCGGGGACAAGCCCCGCCCCTACAAATGCTGGTTCGTTCCTTCAGGTCTTCCTTAGTCTTCCCTCTCCAGTATGGTGGCAGCGCCCTGACCGCCACCAATGCAGGCGGTGGCCAGACCGTATTTCCCTCCTTCGGCGTTGAGTATTCTGGCGAGAGTGCCAACCAGCCTGGTGCCGGTGGCTCCCAACGGGTGTCCGATGGCAGTAGCGCCACCCTTGACGTTGACTTTCTCGGGGTCGATACCCAGTTCTCTCATGGTATAGAGCGCCACGATGACGAAGGCCTCGTTGATCTCCCAGAAATCGATGTCCTTCGCTTCAAGGCCAGCATGTTCCAGAGCCATGCGGCTGGACGGGACCGGGCCTTTTCCCATCATTGTGGGGTCAACGCCAGCCCACCCCATGGATATGATCTTGGCCAGGGGCTTGAGGTTGTACTTCTGTGCCTTTTTCTTCGACATCAGCATTAGGGCACTGGCCCCGGCGTTGAGCGGAGAGGAGTTGCCTGGCGTTATCTGCCCATCCTGCTTGAAGGAAGGCTTCAACTGGACGAGAGCCTCCATCGAAGTATCGCCCCTGACGCTTAAGTCATACTCAAAGACTTTCTTCGTCCCGTCCGCCTGCACCGCCTCAACCGGCAGTATCTCTCCCTTAAAATACCCTTCCTTGATGGCCTTGGCCGCCATTTGATGGCTTTTCATAGCCCATTTGTCCATGTCCTCCCGGGTGAAGGTGGTCTGTGATAGTAGCTTCTCCGCAGTCAGGCCCATGTTCATGGTGGTCATTATGTCCAATTCCTTGAACTCTTCGGTGATAAATCTGGGATTAGGTTGTATCGGTACCTGAGTTTGCTCGCCACCTCCCAGGGTCGGGATGTGGGTCATGTGCTCGATTCCGCAGGATATGACGATATTGGAGTACCCCAGCATGATTTCCATGGCTCCCTGGTGCACCGTGGACATCGAAGAGGCGCACTGGCGGTCAATCCCCTGAGCCGCGACATTGAACGGCAGCTTGGCCAGGAAGTTGATAGACTTTCCCCCATAGAGCCACTGCTCGAGTACCGGCATGGCCGTTCCCGTGATTACATCGCCGATTTCCTCGGGGTTTATCTTGGTCTGCTTTATCATTTCTTGGACCAGCCTGCCAGCCAGGTCGTCCATTCTCAGACTGTTGAACACGTCCCTCTCTGGTTCCCTCGGTCTCGCCCTGGAAAAGGGTGTCCTCAGATAGCTGACAATAACTGCTTCCTCCATATAATTAGTCTCCTTTCTTTGAATTTTGTAATTCCGTTTATCTTTTCTGAAATTGCGGGCCGCCGCTATGTTAGCTCAATCTCTCCCTACTGTCAAGGCGAGGTCTTGTCGTGAATTTCATCAGCCTGGTGAAAAAGTGTAATGACGGAGTTTATCTTCGCCTGCGGCTCAGAATGATATTTCCCTTTTGTCGTTGCGAGGCACTCTCCCCCCTGTCGTTGCGAGGAGCCGAAGGCGACGAAGCAATCTCAGGAGATTGCCACGCTTCGCTCGCAATGACAAAAAAAGTAGGGCGCTCGCAATAGCAAAAGCTTGACAGTTTGATAAAATATGATTAAGATGGGCTTGAATTTCGGGAACCCCGAATTATTACGTTTTGCGCTTAACTACAAGCAGTTTCTGTAATGAAATGGAGGTAAGATAATGACACAGGACGATAACAAAGCTAAATATGAAGCCAGGCCGTGGATAAAATGGTATCTGCCGGGTGTGTCGCCGGATATTACAATCGAGGAAAAGTCCGTGGTGGACACCTTTAATGAGAATACAGAAGAATGGAAGGACAAGACCGCTGTAATATTCTATGGTAGAAAGGTAAGCTACCGAGAGCTCCGAGACCATGTTGACAGGTTTGCTACGGCGCTACATGATTTGGGAGTCAAGAAAGGAGACAAGATTGCCCTCCTGCTGCTTAATTCGCCTCAGTTCATCATAGCTTATATGGGAGCCCTGAAAGCCGGAGCTACCTTAACGGCAATCAGCCCTGTTTATGTCAGCTCCGAAATCAAGTACCAGCTTGAAGACAGCGGGGCGAGAATGATTGTTTGCCTGGATATTCTTTACGATAACGTGGAAAAAAGCGGAGTCAAGCTGGATGCTGTCATCCTGACC
>DATKVL010000036.1:0-14069 GCA_035530115.1 Dehalococcoidia bacterium
ATTGCTTTGGAAACACAGTACTCAGTGCCGGGTAGTTTACGGGTAGGTAACGTCCCCGGATATAAGACAGGTGGCTATGCAAGAGGTCGTAATTACCAAGAGGGTGGCGCAGTGGAAGGTTTAACATTCAGGCAGATGTGGAAACAAATGGGTGGCGGGATTCCTGCCGCAATGAAAATAGCGAGAGGGATAGAAGACGGCACCTACTTTCACAACAAAGAGTCGGGCTTGATCTTTCCCGCGCAGCAAACCATTTTACAACCTGGAGATGCCCCGCCTGCGGGATCTAATCTGGGACCTCGCGGTCGAGGAGGCCGAGGTGGCCGAGGTGGTCGCGGTGGTGGTGGCCCCGGTCCACGTCCGTACGATCCGCCTCCGCCGAGAGTCATTCCTCCCGGTCGTGATGATACTGGTGGGCTGGTACCGGGTGGTGGTCCTGCGTATGTTGCTCCACCTGCAGGACGTGAGTCATCGTACTCACAAGAGTTGGCAGCGCATAAAGAGCGCATCAAAAGTATATTAGGCAGTGCGCAAGGAGGTCCCGTGAGATACGCAGAAGGTGGTGAAGTTCGTCCCGGTCATGCAGAGGGTGCGAACCCGTATCCGGCTGACTCAGCGCGCTACAGGTTGTGGGAGCGTGAGCATCACAAAGACCCTGCGCCTCCTCCCCCTCCTCCTCCGCCACCGGAAGAACTGAGCTGGCTTGAGAAGTTGATGGGCAAGAAGGAAGCATCCGAAAGTCGTACCGAGCGCGAGTTGGAAGAGATGGAACAAGCTCGCGGTGGACACATCCGTCGCGGGTATGCCGTCGGTGGTCTGGCTGCGATGAGCCCTCCCGGCATGGGAGGTGATCCTCGTATGACACCTCCGCAGATGGACCCAAGGCAGATGCGCGTGCCCCTGGGAGGTAACGACCCTCGTATGATGCCCCCGCAACCGATGGGGATGCCGCCGATGCCTACAGGAAGAGGCGAGCCGCCAATGATTGAAGGTGGCCCACAAATCCCGCCGAACATGCAGGGTCAGTTGCAGAAGATGCGGATGATGAATCGTCCTCGCCGGGGTTTCTCTGGCCCAGCGGGGGCGGGTGGTCCACCGGGAGGGAATCGTGTCGGTATGCAAGACCAGCAGGGTGGACTCGCAAGGGCACTACAACGTGGGACAGGTCGCCCGCCGATGTCGCGGCGTTCTGGGTTCCCCGGAAGCCAATAGCGGGACAGCGTTTACACCTGCCATCAGGTCTCCATTCGTGGAAGAGCAAATTGTCAGCGCAGCGAATGTCCATGTGCGTTACCTTCGTCGGGGAGAAATGCATTAGGTCCGTAGATAAGCAGGCCCGGTAATCCGATACCCCTGATCTTGTCGCGGACCTCGTCCCTGTCATCGACGATGATCTCTGGACGATATTCTTTTACCCACTGCACCACCAAGTCCGGACCTTTGATCTGGGTCTGAGTTGGGTGCCGTTGAATGAGGTCAACCTTACCAAAGAGGCTGTGAATTTTCAGCCACTCCTCTTCGTGATTGTACTTGTTGACGAAGCGTGTGCTGTAAACAAGGGGACGGAAGTCATTCTCAATCCACTCCTGAACCAGCTCCATCATGTGCGGGCGTGGTTCGTCGTAGATGAGACCCTTGTAATATTCTTTCCACGACGGTCGATGACGCACATCATCTTTGGTCGCGTTCAGAAGAGTAGCTAAGCGAGCAGTGTGATCGCTGAGCGTCCCTTCCAGATCAATCATGATCATCCCGTTCGACGCACTCGTTTCTTCTTGGTGGGTGCCTTCTTCTTGCGTGCTGCTTTCTTCGCTTTCTTCTTCAGCACTTTCTCACGAGCGGTATCAAACTCACGGAGCTGCTTACGCATCTCAGAGATGAATTCCATCATGACCTCACGGTCACCTTGGTTGGTCAGGCTCAGCTCGAAGTTACCGATGAGCTTCCGGCCTTCCACTTGCAGGTTAGCTTTGCGGTGTTGCTTCAGGTACATAGTTTTGCTTCCTATTTTTTACGACGGAGGTAGGCTGCACGGAATCGACATTCGTCCGAGCAGTAGTGAGTGATCGTGAGACCCTCGAAGTTAGTCTTACACTCCGGGTTCGCACACTTTTTGTTGCTGCGCTTGCGCATCATTGCCATCTGTGCGCCGACGCTATCGGTTGGAGCCCTTACTGCACCTGCCATTGCCCTCTCCTTGAGGTAGATTTAACCCTTAGTATACACACATCCGCTTGTGTGTAAAGGAATCAGGGCGTAATAATCTTAGAGGCTTCGGCTTCAAGCATTGCCTTTGCCTCCTCAGAGTGCAGGATCATAGCTCCTCCCATCTTGTACGCTTCCTCGGGAGGCAGGGTAAATGTGGTCAGTGGCTGCGAGAAGACGACAATAACCCTGCCATTTTCCACGCCGACCTGGATGTTGAGCGGTGGTTTTGCAATGGGCTCAGCTTCCCCGACTGCTACTGCGTTTTGCTTCTCGTTTGGCGCGTCGTCGCCGTTCTGCTCTGGGCTCATTGCCTCTCTCCTTGTGATCGTTTGCTGCGAACAGCGCTAGTGTAAAAATACCCATCGTAAAGCCAATGAATAACGTGATCAGAATCCACCACCATGCCACCATGTCTCACCCCTTGTCCCGCTCCGGATTGAGTTCGGCAATGACTCGCGAAACTAACATCGGAATTGTTACGTTACGTGGATCCATCCCTCGATCATAATGTGAACACGCTTCAGTCCATGTGTGTGCGACCGCTTCTTTTCTTACGTTACCCACCAGCTTTTCTAATTCGTTGAGGCACTCATCGGTTTGATAGATGCCAGCACGATGGGCACCATCCAACATTTTCTGGACGATGGCAACGACACGTTCTCTATCATATGAGGTTCCCATTAATCGTACTGCCTTCCGACAGGTCCAGTGGGCATCTTTTCTTCGACGATGGGGAATTCGTACATGAAATTCTCATCGCCTTCAACTGCCACACGAATAGCCATGGTCGCAACCTGAACTGCTTCGCGCATCACTTCTTGTACGCTGGTCCCTTGGTTGCGGTCGTGTTCCATCAAAGCTTGCGACAACTCACCGACCTCTTCCATCAAGGCACAGAGCATGTGCGTAGCTCCAGGAAAAGCTGTGCGTGCTGCTTTCAACTCGTCCCGGATCATCATGAACACGAGACCGTCGATGCTGGTCATCCTTTCATACGCAGCGAGGTCAGGGTTCACGCACTGGCATAGCTCGATGCTGTTGTTGCACTCGGTGCAGCAGAGTGTGTTGTGCGGGTTACGGTACGTGCAAGTGCGGTTAGGCATAGAAATCTCCGAAGAGTCTGAAGTTGGATGGCGTTCTGAGAGCGCCCTCTAAAAGTTTAAATGCACCTTTAGGATCATCCCTGCTCATCGTATTCCATGACATATCAATCAACTCCTCATGGGTGGCACCATTGAATTTATCGGCATCCTTCCCGTGGATAATGTAAATCACTCCGGGCGTTTCTGCAATGATCCAGACTATGCCACCGTGACTTAGGTTCTCACGAATCCATACTCGCTGGCTTGTATGCAGTCCCTTCTCCTCATCAGGGAAGGGGATCTTGGCTGGTCGATGGTTAGCTTTCAACTCTATCGTTCCGCAGCCCTCACCTACTTGGAACTGAACGTCAGGAAATCCCGGCGCAGTATCTGGAGACTCGATTCTGGAGTAATGCCCTAAAGGTAGAACAACTTCTCGGAGCCAGTCCCATAAGTTCGATTCTTTCATAAAACCCTTTTCCCGCAAAAATATTGGAGTGGTTTTTCTCAAAATTGCCTATAGGCGTTCAGGCAAAGAGAGCACGGGTTTTGCGAATTCTTCGCGCACCTTTTCGAGTTGTTTGTCCACGCTCTTGTGCCTTCTCTTTGCGGTACCTGTCGAGGACGAGGTCTGAGAAGTCTTTTTTCTTTGCAATCGCTTCATAGTAATCACCTTCAATTGTGTCGTTCGCCATGAGGAAGTAGTAGTTCACCCAGACGGTGTGTTCCATGTTCATGATGCGGAACCGGGCCTGTTCAAATGTAATGTGGCTATGGTCCCAGCTGTAAAGCACGTACGTGTTCGCTTCGGCCAGATCGAAACCGAGACCACTTCGCACTTGCAAAATGACAAAGTCCACGTCGAACTCCATATCCCACTCATGCTTGCCGGAGATAATTTTGTACGTCCAGTGGAAGGCCTCGAACTGCTCAGCGATAGCCTCGATCTCGTGCGTAAACCTGCAACAGATGACAGCCTTTTCCTGGCCGAAACCAGAGAGCAGTGCCATCAGCTTGTCGAGCTTCTCCGTGCCGACCGGAATGACCGTACGCTTACGCTGGCGTTGGCCCGGTATTCTTTCCTGATGTAAAAGGAAACCACCACAAACCTGTTGCAACTTCTGCGTCAGGGTGACCGGTAACGGGACACCTACGGTGAGCCCGTCTATGGTGGTTTCCAGATCTTTCTCAAGCTCGTCGTAAATGTGACGAGACTTGCGGGTTAGGTCGAACCAAACTTTCTTGCGCCGGATCTTCACGGGCTGTTTGCCCATAGCCTTACGCGCTTCGTTGAATGTGATTCGATAACTGTACTCGTGCACCAATCGCATAATTTCTTCTTCGTCGCGATAGCCCGTGAGTACAGGGTATTGCCGTTTGTCTCGGCGCTCGTGCATTTCGTAGACGCAGTGATCTTCTTTGAATTGGCTGTACGTGCCGAAGATCTCACCCTTGTCGATGAAGTCGTAAATTGCCCAGTACTGTTCGAAGCCTTTATCAATCGGCGTACCACTCAGTGCGAGCTTCGACTTGCAGCGCTTAGCCAGCGTGCGTGCAAATCTGGACTGTGCCGCCCCAGGTTTCTTGATGAAGTGAATCTCGTCGCCGATGATCATCATATCGACGCCGTCTTTCTGCCACTTTAAAGTTTCTTTGTACCACTGCTTGCGTAGCTCGATGTTTTTCACCGGCTCTTGGTACGTGATGATGTAGATCTCGCAATCCCAGTCATTGACTAGGTGCAGGTCGATCTGTTCGTCCCATGTTTTGAGTGCCTTCTTTGGGCACAGAATAATCAACACATCCGGCTTTCGTTCATCGACGATAGCCAGAGAGACCAGACACTTCCCTGTGCGCTGCTCCGGAAAAAGAGCGAAGCCGCTGTGTGGTCTTGCTGCAGCAACGGCTTCACTCTGGTACGGACGAAGGGTCGTCCTGATCACTAAGCTTTCTTCAGCTCACTGACCGGGATTTCCCACTCGCCATCCTCATCATCTACGACTACTGCAACGTCGTCTTCGAGGCCTTCGATCACACCTTCCACATCGTTGCCATCTTCATCTTCGAAAATGACTCGGGCACCGGGACGCAAGGCGCTGGATTTGCGTGATGCCTTCTTGGCAGGTGCTTTCTTTTTGGCAGCTTTTTTCTTGGGAGCTTCCTCTTCCTCTTCTTCTTCCCCGTCGTCGTCCTCTTCGTACTCTTCCTCTTCTTCCTGTTTTTTCTTCGAACGAGACGTGCGTTTTTTAGGAGCTTCCTCTTCTTCTTCGTACTCTTCTTCTTCTTCTACGCTGCCACCACCCTCTTCCACGTACTTCTCTGCCACTTCCTCAGTGAGGTAGCCAGTAACACGCGGCTGGTCCTTCTCTTCGTACTCTTCGTTGACGATCTCCAAACCGATTTTGTTACCGACCAGATCTTCCGGGTCGAATTCGAATGGACCATCGGGGGTGTCATACCCCATGCAATTGAGTGCGGTTCTCAGCACCCAAAGTGCTTGCGGTACTAACACAAATCGGTCGAATACTGTCGAGCCGATATTGGTTTTCCATCTGACAACGATCATGTCGTTGCCTGCTTGGCTGGCTTCCATTTCAGCGCTCATGCATGTTGCGACATAGTAGCCATCGGGCGTGGGCATTCCACCTCCGGCTTCTACATCAGTAAAGTCCACTGATACGACGCTTGCAGACTTGCCCCGTCGCCCACCTCGCGTTGCCGTTTTCTTGGTAGCGCGCTTCTTCGTTGGTGCCTTCTTTCTAGTTGCCATGTTGTTTCCTCTTCACTACTTTACGTTTCGGTTTGGATTTGCCTGAGGTCAGATCCTTGATTTTCTGGAACGTCGGATTGACGATCAGTTCGGGGATCGGACCAGCGGCTACTGGTCTGCGAATCTTTGTCGAGTAATACGCGTGTGGGCCGATTCGCATACAGTAGTCCACATGCCTGACTTCTTCTTTGTCTTCCGTTTCCCAGCGCTCTTTGATGAACGTCGACCCGATAGCATCAACGGCACCATCAAGGAAGGAACTGACTGACGGCATCACGCGTGCACCGATGCTAGGCTCGATAGACTCTTCCTCGTCTTCACCACCAGCTTCGTTGATACGTTCGTGTGCAATCAGGAGCAGGTTGTAGTGGTCCGACAGGTCACGGAAGTCGCTGATGAATTGCTTCAGCATTCCAGACAACTGTCCCCAGTTACGCTGCGTGAATGTTTCGTCTCGACCCTTGCGGCCTTTGCGTAGCACCTCAGCCATGCCGATGTCCTGCAGGTTGCTCACCTGATCGATTACAATGGACCTGTACGCGACCTCTGTCTCTTTGTTGAGCAGCGCCCAGTACAGCTCGTCGATCTCCTGCCACTCAGTGACACGCACAACATCGACGTCTTCCTCTTGGGCAATTGTCTCGGTGCCACGTTCGTTAGTGTCGATGAACAGGATCGGCTTGGGGAACGTCGAACCAAAGTGCGTCTTGCCTGTGCCGGAGCGACCGTACACCATCATCACCGTGTTCGTTTTCAGCTCGGTGACTGGCTGGATCTTGTCAAGGATCGAGGTCGTAGGGGCAGGCGGCTTAGACTTAACACCTAGTTTTTTACCCAGCTTCTTGCGCATGGGTTTCTTTTTAATCGCCATCGTAGCTACCTCGTTCTTCGTATTCGCTCTTGCGAATGAAGTCAGCGTCGAGGCCACGTACCTCGGCTTCGCATAGTGGACGGAAGTCACACGTTGCGCAGTTGAATGGAGACATGCTGCGTGCACATCGACCGTTTTCACGTTTGGCCTGGATCTCTGCGGTCGTTTGCAGGAAATCACTCACCACTTCTACGATCATTTCGGTACCGGGTAGCGGAAGGAACACGCGTTCGAAGAAGGTGTCTTCCTTCCCTTCGAGGTGCTCCAGCATGTCAACATAGTCGGCATCCTTCAGTCCGTTAGCGCGCACCGTTTTAAGGTACGTGTAGGGGTCACAGTCGAGATTCTTGCGCTTGCTCAGTTGACCGTTCTTCAGCACCTCAGGCACTGTGGGAGGCTTCGAGCGAGCGTAGTCCCAGCAGACGCCGTCTATCTTGTCTTTGGGTGCTTGCATGCCGTAGGTCCACACGTAGAGCAGTAGCTGCAGTTCGGAGAAGCGCTCATCAGCATTCGGAATGGACTTCATGAACTTGTGGTCCATGATCCAACGTCGCTTCTGCATGTCGACTGCAATCTTATCGACGAAGCCGATGAAGATGACAGGGATTGCATTGCTGCCAAGCTGGCTGAGGTCGAGTTCGATTTTGATTTCACTTGCCTCGTAGGTCAGCTCATCTTTGCGGTACTTGCGAAGGTAGCCCTCGAAGATTTGGCCGCAGTTACCGATGATGTCACCGTACTTGTCGCGCTCTTCTTCAAAATACGCGGAGTACTTTTCGTTGTATTCTTCGAGCACGTCCCACGGGTCGTTACCGTCATAGTTTTTGTCGATCTTGCGTTCGATGTATGCGTTGAGCATTTCGTGCAAGATGGATCCGATCAGGAGACGTATACCTTTGAACTTACGTTTGATGCGTTGTTTGTATCGGTATTCCCAAGATTTCGGGCAGCGTCTGTATGCGCTGACTTCGCTGTAGCTAATCGTCTCCATCAGCTATCTCCTGTGCCAGTGATTCTGCTTCTTTGCTGATTTTTTCTTGACGTTCCGGAGGGATGCCTATTTTGTCGGCAAACTTTAGTGGAGGACCGTCACCCGTGTCTCTCTCAAGCTGTTCCTCTGACGTCGGGAGTGGGCCGATCTTCGGCATCGGTTCGTGCGTTATTGTCGGCGTGGTCAAGACTTTTAACTGCTCAGCTACCTCACCTAATCGTTCAGCGACCAGCATCAGTGCAGCGCACGTGATGTTGTCGATCTGATACCCCTTGTTGATCAATTCTTTTTGTCTAACGACCATGTCATCCAGCGACAGCATACTTTTCTCCTTTACCCCACGGACCCAGCTCTGCTTCGCCTTCCATCGGCACGCTGAGATTAATTTTGAATGTGTCCATCAGCTTCGGACGTTCTGCCATCTTCAGCATTTTGGGAACGCACTCGTCGATATGTTCGTTCTTTACGATTGTCAGCACAGCATCGTGGTGCTCACCAATGAGACGCACTTTGCTACGCGGAAATGTTTGGTGGATTTCGATCACGAGCATGGCTTTGTAATCTCCGATCAGGGCTTGCACACCTGAGTTGAGTGCCTGCCGCTCTGCTTCACCTTTCACGAAGCGATCCTTGGCGTGAATACCGGGCAGTCTGCGTAACCTACCGGTGAGGCAACGCACGTGCCCGTTTGATCGAGCGAGTCTTTTGGTTTTGTTGTGCCAGCTGTCGAGACGATTGTATAGCCGAAAATACGCAGCACGCGCTCTCTTGGCCTCTTCTTTTGATGCGTCCCAACCATAGTCCTGCTTTGCCATTTCCATGAACTTGTTTTCATGCATTCCGTAGATGAATCCGAAGTTGATTGCTTTCGCTCTCGTTCGGCCTTCGTACCAAAAAGGTTCGATTGCAATGCACGCTTTCGGTCCTGCCTCCATCATGGTATCGAGGCATTCAGAGTAGCTACTGACCGTATGACGGACACCTTGAAGTTTTTCTGCTGTTACCCAGACGAGGTCAGTTATCTCACTTTGCGGACTCGTTGCGAGGACCTCCATCAAGGTGCGCCAGTGTACATCAATGCCCTTGTTGAAACACCGCATCATCTCCGGATCGCGGGCAAGGTGTGCTGCGACTCGCATCTCTGCCGTGTTGATGTCCATGGCGACGAACGTCCAACCCTCGGGCGCGATCATCAGGTTACGGATCATTCCATCGCGTGGGATCGGGTGCAGTGGTGATGAGTAGCGTCCCGTCTTGGTGCCATGCAATTTGTAATCGAAGTAGTACTTGTCACCGACCCGGTACTTCTCCCAGCCCTTGATATAGGTGTTGAACATTTTCCCTGCGCCACGATACTCGAGCAGCATGCTCACAACTTTGTGCTTGCCTTTCAGGTCGAGCAGTGCAGCTTCGGATGTGGAGTTCGCACCTTTCTTGGTCTTGACAGTGCAACGTAATTTCAGTTCGTCGTACAGGAGCTTGCCGATCTGCGCTGGTGAATCCCAGTTGAGTTCATAGCCTGCCAGTTCGTTGAGGTCGTACTGCAGCGTGATCTTCTTCGACAGTAAGTGCATGCCGATCTCTTTGCGTGCAGCCACGTCCATGTTCATGCCTTCCATCTCAGCGTCTTCCATCGCACGAGCCCCTGGCATTACGAGCTTCCAGAAGAGTCGGTGCAGGTCTGGTTCGGCGCGCAACAGAGCCTTGAAGAGTTTGACCAGTCGGAAGGTGTACGCGCCGTCCTGCGCGCAGTACTTATAATTCCTCATGGGTTTCGTGGACTTGCCTTGCTTTTCTTCGAGCGGGATGTCGTACTCAGGCTCGTCCAGATAGGTACGGCACAGGCTGGTTAGATCGTGGGCTAGGTTTTCATCCAGCACGTGATGTGCCAACATTGTATCGAAGGCAATGCGGAAGGAGCCACCAAACTTACAGCGCATCCACTTGTTATCGAACTTCCCGTTTTGCGCGTAAGCTTTTTTATTATCGCGATGAGCAAGAAAAAAAAGAAGCTGCATCAATTTCCGAAGAGCGTTACCGTGCGCGAAGGGACTGTGGGAAAATCTTTGGAACTCCGGGTGCATAAAGCCCGGAATAACCCAAGTCCTGTGCTCAAGAGAGATGCAGACTGCAGTGACGTACCCCTGTTCATCGAATGGGAAGAGCCCCGATGTCTCGCAGTCGTATGCGAATTCGGTTGCCTCCTCAAACTCACGCACAAAGGTATTGAGGTTTCCCTTTCTCACGACCGACCATTCAACTGTGTCATTTCGCAAGCCACCCTGCATGAGGCGGGCAAGCCTACTAATGTCGTCTTGAAGACCGGGAAGCTTCGACGGATCGCGGAGCGTATACGCCGGATGGAAGATGGGCATCCCGATGTAACTGACTTTGGGATTCTCTATGACTTCTCCGTGGAACTGGTTGATCTTCGCCTTGCCACGGAAGAGCGTCTTCGTGGGCGGCACACCAACGGTAACGACGTAAGCGGGATTTAGTTCGGCGAGTTCTTGGTCGAGGTAAGGGCGGCAAGCTTTGATTTCTGCGGCACTGGGTGCGCGATCTTTCGGTGGACGACATTTGACGAGGCTGGTGATGTAGGTCTTGTCGAGTAGCTTGTTCTTGTGCAACTCACTGCGTAAAATCCTACCCGCTTCGTCCATGAAGGGCTTGCCACGTTTATCGTCGAGTGCTTTTGGGGCGTCGCCAATAACAACAATCTTGGTCCCCGAGCGCGGCCCGTCCCCGCTCATACATACGGTGGTAGCGGTCGCGTGGAGTTTACACGCAGTGCAGTTTGGGTTTAGGCTCGACACGAGCCAGCTTTTTTAGAAATCATTTCCAGCGTCCTGTTTGTACTGTTAGGATGGTCGGCCCAACATAACAATAAACACTCATTAGTGATTTGGAGAGGAGTGCAACCCCATGACAGAAATTGACACCCCCCTCCGGTCTCGCCCAACAGAGGATCGAGATGGCACAGAATAAAGTAGGTTTCGATCCAACGCAAACCGCAGAGTACTGGCTAGAGAAAAACGTATACACGGTACCCCTCCGGAGTAGGTCGAAACGACCAAAGGCGCGGGATTGGCCGCATCTCAGGCTCGTCCAAGAAGATTTCAAGCGGGGGGTCTTTCAGCCCGGAGACAACATCGGTGCGCTATGGGGCGACGCCTCAGACCATGCAACCGACATCGATCTGGACATGGAAGAGGCAGTTTGGGTCGCCGAACACATCCTCCCAGAGACATTTATTTACGGACGTGTCGGGAAAGAATACTCGCATTACATCTATCGCATCATCGGAGCCGAAACTAAGAAGTGGCAGACCCAGGAACTGGGCACCATCGTCGAGATTAGATCCACTGGCTCACAATCCGTTATCCCACCGTCCCGGCATCCCGAGGGCGGCAAGTATTTCACCAACGAAGACGTCGACTTCACGCAGCTGACCAAGCTGGACATCGAACGCTTCTGTGATGAGATCGCAGTCGCGGCTGTCTTCACGCACTTCTATCCTAAAGAAGGTTCGCGTCACGACTACGTGCATGCAATGACTGGCGCGTTGTGTCACGCAGAGTGGCCCCCTGAAAAGATTAAGCGCGTGATCGGTGCTGTGCTGACCGTCATCCAAGTTGAAGAGGACGAACTCAAAGATCGAATGAACACCGTGGTCAACACCATCGAGAAACACGAGATGGGTGATCGCACAAAGGGATTCACGTCACTCGAAGCATGGATGAGCATGCCGGTCATCGCTGCCATGCGGAGGTGGACATCAGCAGGCAAGATGGAAGGCAGGTTGGTGCTCGACCCACCGAAACTGAAACCAACTCCTGAGAAACTTGCATTCGACCTTGACCTACTCAACGTCCCCGGCTTAGTCGGTGAGATTTGCCGATGGGCTAACCGAGAAAACTTTATCGATCAACCAATCTTTGGATTAGCATCCGGCATCATGTGCACCGCGATGGCGAGCTGCAACAACTACACGGTTGAAACTTGGGACACGCCACTACAGCCCTACCTGATGGTGACTGCACCGACAGGCGGAGGAAAAGAATCAGCATTGCGTGCCGTCAGTAAGTTTGGGCACAAGATGAAACTCGATGACACCATCTTCGCGCAATTCCAATCCTACTACTCGATGCTCGATACTCTGGGTGAGACGGGCATGGCGTCGTGGCTTTGGGATGAGGCTGCTCGATACATGGCGGGCGCAAAGAAAGTTAACTCGCCAGACTTCTCGATACTCAGTCACGTCATCTCATTGTACGGTGCTGCGAACAAATGGGTGCCGGGATCCCCAGGTCGTAAGCAATCAATTCCACCACTGGAGCATCCGTTTTTAACGGTACTCGCAACAGCTCAGCCTGACATGCTGATGGAAGCACTCACCAGCGTAGCTTCCGAGACAGGCTTCGTGAATCGCTTCATCTTGTTCGACACAGGCACGCAGTACACTCCGGTGAACGCACGACGTAGCCACATATTTCCTTCAGCGATTAATAAGCAGGCAAAACTATTACGCGATCATGAGCCACAAGATGGTGACTTCACGCAGGTTAAGTTTGCTGACACAAAAACGTTTGTTACTTTCCAAGAGTTTGAAGAGTCATCACGACGTCGCACGATGGGTGGTCAAAGTACTTGGGGTCGTGCTAATCAGAACGCACTCATCTGCGCTGGTCTGGCAGCGATAGGCGTTGATCCTAACAGGCCCGTGATCAACATGGATTTGTGCAAGTGGGCGATCAAGCTGGTGACGTGGAGTAACAATTGCTGGGAGGAGAAGGTGCGCCTGACAGCAGCGAGTGACAACTACACTGAGAAAGATTCCTTCACGCTTGAACGCATCATCAACAACCCGAATAAGTATGTTGATCAAGCAGGCAACAGTAGCAACCAACGCATTGCACTACAGCACGGCTTCACACCTCACTCAGTACTTGTGCGTAACACCCGAGGTGTCGACACGAGACGTCGCGATCAAATACTAGATGACCTGCACGAGGCTGACATTATTGGCTCAGCCGATAAATACAACCAAAGAGTTTATTACCCTCTTCACCTCGGTACTAAGTAGTTGATTTCCGGGAAATAACCCCCTCTTTACACAGCAGCGCTCATGTGATACAATGACCTTGTGATACAGCACAGGAGCCATTCACATGAGAATCGCAATAGCACAAACAGGCAAGTCGAAAGACGTTGCCCAGTACCTACCGAAGAACTTCACAGTGATCGGACGCACGCTGGATAACAGTGGCACCGTCATCGTCGGAGTTGATGACCATGGTTGGTCACTCGACCAGTACGTGATCCCACGTCTGGCATCTGGAATGATCCACTGCGAAGAGGTGATCGAGATCAACGGTCTCAACCTCAAGCAGATGGAACTGAATCTGAAAAACTACAAGGAGCAATGCGCATGAACTTTCGATTCGAGAGTGCCCAAGGTATGGCACAGATGCACCCCGACACATTCGAGGTCACTGGCATCGAGAAACTAAAACAGGTCGTCGAGCCCGGAGTGTTTGCCAAGGTGTGCATCCTCAACGGTGGTGGCGAACGCATCTGGACCAAGGTGACTGAAGTGGATGGCATCAAGGTGAAGGCGACACTCGCCAATGATCCGTTCGGTTTCAAGGCCGAGCATGGTGACCCGCTGGAGTACACGCTGCAGCACATCTACAACGTGACGTCTGCGGATGGTGAGGAACTAGCGTGAGCACCAGCAATAATCCCTACAGGAAAGGCGACAAGGTCCGCATCGAACGTGGTGCGGGCTGGCTTCACGGCATCGTCGTCAAAACGATACTGGCACGCGTGCACATTCTGATCGACGGCAATGTGTTTGTCGAAGACTGGCACGACGTCAAGAAAGGAGCACGAAAGATATGAACAGAATAGTTGCAATGGCATTGGCCGAAGCCCTCAACGATGAGGCTGGCTGCGACGTTAAATTTCGCGACAGTTACTCAGGTCGAGGCATGCACGGACAAGACACGTGCGCCATCAGTGGTGAGTTCAGTTGGTGTGATGTCGCAGTCGCATGGGCCTACTGCTGCACTGCTAACGACAGTTTCAGACCTGACGACCTGGGATTTACTTGGGACGCCATGGGTCACGGCACCGTAATTTACT
>DATKVL010000037.1:0-1502 GCA_035530115.1 Dehalococcoidia bacterium
CTGGGTGGAAACATTGGCCAAGGATTCCCTGGCGGTCATTGCTTTGGGTAGTTGTGCTGCTTTTGGGGGAATTCCTGCTGCCTATCCCAACCCTACTCAGTGTCGCAGCGTCGGTGAGGTTCTTCAAGCCAAAGGCATCAGTACTCCATTGGTAAACATTCCCGGTTGTCCACCACATCCTGACTGGTTTGTAGGCACAGTGGCAAGTATCTTGCTTTTCGGTCTGCCCAAGCCGGAGGATTTAGATGAACATAAGCGTCCCAAAGCTTTCTATGGGCAGACAATCCACGAGAACTGTCCACGGCGAGCCTACTATGATGAGAATAAGTTTGCCAAGAAGTTCGGCGATCCCGGGTGCAATTATGAATTAGGATGTAGGGGACCTATAACCCATGCCGATTGTCCTGTGAGGTTGTGGAACAATAAAGTTAATTGGTGTGTAGGTTGTGGTGCCACTTGTATTGGCTGTACAGAGCCCGGGTTCTTTGATATATCCCCGCTTTATAAAAAAATTAGCGAAGCTGCTCTACCAGAGGAGGTTTGAATTAATGGGCAAGATTATAATCGATCCAGTAAGTCGTATTGAAGGACATCTTAAGGTGGAGGCGGTAGTTGAGGATGGTAAAGTGAAAGAGGCTAAAAGTTCAGGGATGCTGTTCCGCGGCTTAGAGTTGATCATGAGAGGCAGGGACCCCCGTGATGCCCAGCGGATAGCTCAGCGTGTTTGTGGAGTTTGCCCTACAAGTCATTCTACTGCCGCCGCTTTAAATCTGGATAGTGCCTTCGGCATCGCTGACAAAATTCCCGACAACGGCAGGATTATTCGCAATCTAATTCTAGGGGCAGCCCATATTGCTGACCACATCCTTCACTTCTATCACCTGGTGGCTCTTGACTATGTAGATGTGGCTAAGTTAGCAAAATATGAGGGAAATAATCCGGCCTTAAATTCAATAAAGAGCTTTATTACGCGAGGGGAATTAGGACCTTTTGTACCTCGTTATGAAGGTGATTATCGGCTGCCCGATGAAGCTAATGAACAGGCGATAGCGCACTATGTCGCGGCATTCGACATGCGTCGTAAAGGCCAAGAGATGCTCGCCCTGTTCGGTGGTAAGATGCCTCACAACATGGGCATAATGCCTGGTGGAGTCGCCTCTGTACCCACGGTTGACAATATGACATCCTTCCTGTGGAGGTTGAAGGAGCTTCAGGAGTTTATTGATAACGTTTACCTCCCTGATGTACTAGCGGTAGCCCGGGTTTACTCAGATTACTTTGAGATTGGTCGTGGCTGTGGAAACCTGCTTGCTTATGGCTCTTATGAGCTGGATGGAAGGGAAGCCGACCTCACCAAGAGGAAAAGATTTTTTAAGCCCGGAACCACCTCTACCAGTCTTAAGTTTAATGAATTTGACCCAACTAAGATCACTGAAGAAGTGAAACATTCTTGGTATGCCGATTCTATCAGCGGCAGACATCCCTCCCAGGGAGATGTTGTT
>DATKVL010000038.1:0-2879 GCA_035530115.1 Dehalococcoidia bacterium
GGGTTCAGGAAATCTTTCTCGTGTGGGAAGGTAGCTACCACGCCGCCGGTGATATCGCAGAGCATCTCAGTTTCATGATAGACTGCCTCACCCGTCAGGCAGCGGCCGACGTTGCAGTAAATTGAATTGGGTATATAGGAGCCGGGGCCATAGGGCACGAATCCCACCCCGGGTATGTAGACCTCTGGCTTGCCCAGAGCAGAGGCTGTGTATCCCGCAGCATAACCCAGCTCGGTGACCATGATAATTTCAGCCAGCTTCTTCCGGACGCCGGGTGTCTTGTGGATGTTGTTCACCTCGGCAGCAAGTGACGCGGTTCCCAAAAGTACGTCGCCAAGAGCCGGTTTGCAGCCAGAATAGGAGTGGCGGTGGAAGAGGGCGAAGAGGAGAGCCAGTACGCCGCCATGCTGCCATTCGCCGGCGAGGAAGACTCTTTCCCAGGGCACGAAGCAGTTGTCAAATATCATGTAAGAATCTGTAGCTCCGGGCAGGAAGCCACGCTTGAAGTGTTCCCTGGGCCTGAGGTTATGGACGGTAACAACCTGTTTCAGTCCTTCCCAGTCGCCCGGGATGGCGAAGGCGACGGCGTAGTCCTTGTCCTCTGGACGCAGCGCTCGTGTTGGCACTACCAGCACCTCATCAGCAACCGATGCCTCGGAGATGTGCAACTTGCAGCCACTGACCACGATGCCGTCGCTGAGCCTTTCTTTAATACGCACGTAGGCATCCGGGTTCGGCTGGTCAGCAGGCCTCAGCATCCTATCGCCTTTGACGTCCGTCTGGGCGCAGCAGCCCACCAGGTCTTCGGTTTGGAAGCGAGTAAGCCACTTCTTGAAGTTCTCGTGGTACTGTGTGGCGCCTTTGTTCAGCTTGTCCGCTTCGTAAGAAACATTGTAGACGGCATTGGTGGCGTCAATGCCCATGCACCGCTGAATGCAGCCGGCTACCTTCTGGCAGAGCATGCGGGTCATGTCTTGTTTCTTGTGCAGGTCATCGGTGTTCTGGTGGATGTGAGTAAAGCGGCTGATACGCTCGCCGGTGAGATGAGAGATAGCGGTGCACAGGTCCTTGTTCTCTGGCTTGGCAGCTTCGTCAAATGTGGTGCCAATGGTATTTATACAGTCCATCTGTAGCTCGTCCGTACGGTCGATTGGCGCGCCATCGAAGTAAATGTTTCGCTTCATTTTTGCCAGGCCCTGTATATACTGCTCTTTTGTCCTCATTTTCCCTCCTTGCTCAATGATAGCTAAAGCTTTAATATTTTAGTTATTCGCGAACTAATGTAACCTATAGTATAACTCGCGCCTCCTTGGCAGGCAAATTTTCAGGCTTTTTCGGATTGGCAAAAGAGTCGGCAAATTGGGGATAAGGGCTGAGACCTGCCTCGCTAAGATTCTTTTCCCAGCAGATGACTCAGCATTTTGTCATATCCGGGTGGATGCGGTGAGTCATATCTCAAAAACGTGGGAAGCGGATACCTGAAAACACCAATCTTATGACCTATTTCCAAACCTTGAATCGTTTTCTCAATCTTGCTCATGGGTATCGAAAAGGCACATTCATAATCTTGCGTGTGAGGAATCAGCCGTTCACCAAGGCTTAGCAGCGTGAACTGACACTCGTCTTTTTCGATAGTCCGGGTGATATAGGTTGTACATCCGGCTCCTATAGCCAAAGTGGTGTCTAGACCTGTCTTACCTGTTCCATTCAGGTAGCCTGTAAGAAGTATCCATATTTGAGCTGGATTGCCATAAACCAGGATAAGATGTGGTTCAAAGGCAGCCCTATTTAGAGGAGCCATGAGTACATTCTTGTACTTACCATATTCAAATTTGGGGAGGTTTTCAATAGCCGCTGCTGCCTGTTTTTTGCTCATCCCCCATAATCCAAGGGACTCTTGAAAGCTTCCATCAGCGACATCTGGCAGCAAAGGTAAGAATCCCATACTTATGCCAGCAACGTAACAGCTCTGAAATTTGTCAACCGCTATAGTCCAGCCATAGCGCCGCGCCATATTAATTGCGTGACACAACGAAATATTTATTCCCACGTCTTTTTGGGGTGTCCTGGTCTTGTCAGGAAGTTCTTCTTCGGATTCGCACATCCGGATGGCAAGTGGAAAGGTTTGCGGCCGCAAATAGTAAGTCAACGCCTCATCGATTTGTTTTAGATTTGCCATGTTCTGTTCCTCCTTTGTTAATAATATATATCTGATAAACGAGAAGGCCCCTCAGATTTTGGAAAGCCTTACCTCTTACAGGATTTCTGTTTTGTCTTCGAGGTGTCTATGTATACCTTATCAGAATTCTCGCCTGTTTTCCAGCGCTTGCCCCAACTATAATGACTACAGCCATAGCAATCCAGCGTACCAGGATAGCTAAACCAGGAGCGCCATAAAGTAAGAGCCGAGGCTCAGCCTCGGCTCTTACACCGTTTCTCTTCACTCCCCCTGGGGCTTACTTAGTGCCCGAGATTGCTGTTACGCTCATGAGCCTCTCGCCGACCATAAATCGTGGCTCCAATTTAATATAGCTACAATCGGGTCAACAAAGCCCACCCTCACCGCTGTTATCAGGACCTCGTGTTGGGAGATAAAGTTGGCTATGGGAGGGCTGGTTCTATAATAGAGAGATACAAACCTCGCGCCCAAGCTGTTAGGCAGCAGAATCGCATCCCTGAACTCTCGCAGGATGTCTAGTTCCTTTGCTGTATCGGTACCGTAGGCTGCGGTAGCAATGAAACAACCCATTCGCTGTGGCTGCCCGGTGACGCCATGACCCACATTGGGAGCGACATCGGTGAGCTCCTCGTAGTCGCCGATGAGATTAACCACGGACATGCTGCCATCATCCCCAAGCATGTCCAGGGGGATGGCAAAC
>DATKVL010000039.1:0-22921 GCA_035530115.1 Dehalococcoidia bacterium
CCTATCTCCTCATAAATAGGCGACGGCTATTTTTTCACCATACAGGCGAGAAGATAGTATATAATATGAAATCAGATTTGGGGAGTGCGATGGGAATCAAACTTTATCAGGAGCCGCAGCTTGAGAACCCGATTTTGATAGCTAGCTGGCCGGGAATAGGAAATATCGGGATAATCGCTGTTGATACTTTAAGAGGGATATTAGAGGCAGAGGAGTTTGGAGAAATTGAGCCTTGGGATTTCTTTTATCCCAAGCGGGTCTTGATTAGGAAGGGAGTTTTGGAATACCTGGAATTTCCCAGCAGCAAATTTTATTTCAAGGGAACGGGGGGCAAAGATATAATATTTTTTATTGGGGAAGAACAGCCCACCGAAGGGGAGAGGATGTATGCTGAGGGAAGAAAGGCCTATCACATGGCTAACCTGGTTCTGGATGTAGCTGAGAAATTTAAATGTCGCAGAGTTTATACTTCAGGAGCGGCTGTGGCTTTGACCCACCATACTACAAGGCCAAGAGTCTGGGCCGTGCCCAATAGCGAAAATTTAATCCCTGAGATAAGAGGATACGGGAACACTGTACTCATGTCCGACATCGAAGGAAGGGGAGGACATGGAAATATTACCGGCTTGAATGGACTCTTGCTGGGAGTTGCCAAAAAAAGAGGTTTTGAGGCTATTTGCCTGATGGGCGAGATACCAGTATATCTTCAGGGATTGCCTCTGTCCTACCCCAAAGCTTCGAAGTCCGTGCTGGAAGTCCTCAGCAATAGTCTAAAAATAGAGGTTAACCTGGACAAATTGGATGAATTAGACCAAAAGGTAGAACGAAGAATTGAAGAATTTTACCAACAAATCCCCTTAGAAATAAGGGGGCAACTGGATAGGTTAAAGCATGTGACTTATGCCCAACCGGCTGAGCCCGGGCCGATTACCGAGGAAGAAGAGAAAAGAATTATGGAAGATGTTGAAAAGTTCTTTAAAAAGCGAGGTGGGGGAGGTTGAGCCAGGGATATCCTGTTAAAATCTATAAGGAACCAGACCTTCGCCGCTCTTCCTTAGTGCTGGGTTGGAGCGAAGATATGGGAAATTTAGGGCGAAAAGCTACTGGCTACTTGAATCGAAAGCTGAAAGGGCAAGAATTTGCCGAGATTGAACCAGAGGATTTCTTTTCCCTTGGTGGAGTTGCCATAGAAGGTAATCTGGCCCGGTTTCCTGAAAGCAAGTTCTATGCCTGCCAGGAACATGAGCTGGTGATTTTCCAGAGTGACTCTCCCGGGGCTGAATGGTATAAATTTCTAAACTCAGTTTTGGATGTGGCTGAGCATCATTGTCGGGTAAAAGAGCTGTATATCCTTGGGGCCATGGTTAGCTTTAGCGCTCATACTACTCCCCGGGAGTTGCTTGCCGTAGTTAACTCGGCAGAAATGAAAGAGGTCTTGAGCCAATATGACTTGGCCAGGGATATGGATTATCAAACTCCACTTGGTGAAAGGCCAACCTTGAATTCTTTTCTCTTATGGATAGCTCAGGGGAGGAATATTCCCGGAGTGAGCCTGTGGGTGCCAATACCTTTTTACCTAGCAGCAATGGAAGATGCCCAGGCTCAAAAGAAGGTCCTGAGCTTTTTGAACGAAAGATTAGACCTGAAAATTGATTTTAGTGATTTGGACCAGGAGGTTCGAGAACAGAATGAACAGCTAGCCCAGGTAAGATCTCGCTTTCCTCAAATCGATGATTATATTAACAGGCTGGAAAGCAACCTTATGCTATCTGAGGAAGAAAATGGAGAGCTAATTAAAAAAATTGAGGACTTTCTAAGGGAGGGAGACTGAGCCTTACTCAGACGAAAGAATTTTATCAAGATGCTAGCCAAGGTAAAAAGTGCTGCTGTGGTGGGTTTGGAGGGATCTGTAGTGGAAGTAGAGGTGGATTTATCACCAGGCTTACCTTCTTTCACAAAGGTTGCGACACAGTATTTGCTTCAGGTATCGGCACTAGACCTTCAATTGTAATAGAGTTGCCATCCACGAAAACCTTGATACTCAGCGATTCTAGACCCAACCGCTTCTCCTCATATGTGAAGTCAGCCAAATTCTTCTTCGCCAGTTGGCAAGCTTGCTTTATGCCCTCAATACTAAGTGTCAATTCCTTGGCTTCCCTCACGCGCTTCTGTAGCTCGGCATTTTCTATGTCTATCTTTTGCTGTTCTCGTCTTGTTCTTCCGCATTCCTGCATTAGCTTATCCTGTGAACAAGCACCGATGCCATAAAGCCGTAGGTATCTGGTTTCGGCTTCATCTAACATTTCCCACCGGGACTGATTTAGTTTAATTTGCTCCTCTAAGTGAGCTGTGTCTGTGTTTAGCTCCCTGCGTCTTTGCAGTTCGGCTAGCAATAACTGCGGATTCAACAATACACCCTGAACTTCTTTCCACACTGTTTCATCAAGCCACTCAGCATCCACGCTATTATTATTGCAAGGCTGGCTTAATACTAGCCTACTGTGGCCGCTACAGCGGTAATACGGTTTGCCATGCATCGGAATACCATAGTATTTCCGACCATCACGTTTGCAAAATACTAGCCCTTTTAGCAAATAGTACAGCTTCTGATTCCGTGGTGACATTTCTCGATTCCTATCCAGCTGTTTCTGAATGCCTAGCCACTCGTCCCAACTGAATGCTACACGGTCAACGGCATTGTGAATTTCAACTTGTTTCTCTCGTAGATTGGCCACTCGCTTCTTACCGGCCGTTACTGTTTTGAAGACAAGAGTCTTGCCAGCGTAAGTGGGATTTCTAAGAATACGGCCCACCGTGCTTCTACTCCACCGCGTTCCACCTTTGGGAGCTGGAATATTTGACTTCATGAGTCGCCGACAAACCTCGTTTAAGAATATGCTTTCCTCAAACACCCACATTCCCATCATTCTGACAATATCCAGACAGTTATTGGCGATATTCATACCTTTGCTCTTGTCATAGCTGTATCCATAAAGCACACCTCTACCCGTAGGAAGCTTGCCAAATCTCTCTGCCCTTGCCCTCTTGCCTCTCACTGTTCTTTCCTTTATCTTCTCTGCTTCCAGCTTGGCAGCATAGCCACGAATGTAGCTAATCAGCTTGCCAAGCTCAGTATTGTCCACGTCCTCAGTGACGGCCTCAAGTATCACATGATGCTTTTCGAGCTCTTGAGTAAGAATCACTCCATGAGTAGGGTCACGTGACAGCCGGTCAAGACAGTAAACCACTACAATGTCAATTTGCTCATTCCTCACAAATTCCCGTAGCTCGTTCAGTTTTGGGCGTTCCAAGGTTAGTCCGGAGTATGCCTCACTCAAACGACAAGCCACGTTATACCCCTTGTCCTGGCAATACTTCAGGCACGCCTCAAGTTGTGTCTGTAGGCTTGTGCCTTCCCTCTCTTGGTCTTCTGTTGATACCCTGCAATATATAGCTGCTGTTTTCATTGTTTCTTTACCCCCTTCCATTTCGGCTTATTCCAATATGGTGAGCGACATTTGGGACAATTCTTAGGCTCTCTTGGCTGTCGTGGTATCCACTCATGCCCACAACGTAGGCATTTCAGAGTCGGTAACTTGAAGGATTTGTTCACAGTTAGATTATATACATATCATCATATAATTGTCAATACCACTTCAAGGCGTTTCCGTTGGCAGAAAGACCCTTATTCGGCACAATTTACAGAAAGAGGTCTTGCCATTTTTGCAATTCTTGACCTCAGGGCTATGAAGGCAGAGCTTACCGCCATATTTCAGCCTCTCAGTAAGCATTGGGTTTGACCAGAAGGTGAGCCTGCCACAGTTTACGCAATGGCTGAACCACTTGGAGTCCCTGTTCTCAAAGACTGGGGACCTGGCTCCGCAGGGGCAATCAAGATGAAGGTCGGTCCTGGTTTTCTTTGCCATCAAACACCTAGTCCGTCACTCAATCCATTAGTCCATCTATAACTGTGGCTAAACACAAAAAGGCTAGCTCCTAAAGGCATGTTGTATTCTCTCTTCCCGCGAAGCATTGGGATATTTTTCCATCACATATCTTGCCCTCTCCTCTGCCTTTGTTTTCGGAAAGCCTAAGCCCTGGAAGGCACTTATCAAATCCTCATAGCCTCCAGCAGCATGCTTGGGCACCTCAGGAGAGGGAAGTTCTTTAGCCAACCTTTCGATTGCCCTGACGACTATTTCTCCCACCCTTGAGCTGATAATCCCTTTTTCAACGAACCCTCGCCAACTGCCAATCGCTTTGAGGTATTTGGAGAACATGTCTGGGATACTAACTTCCCTATCAAAGCAGTTGACTCCGTACTTGGTGCTGCCTTCGACGGCCTCTCCAATTTTCGTGCCCTGAGGCTCTATATCGCCTTGCATCAGGCCTTGAACAAGGATGCAGGGGATTGCCTGCCAGCGCAAATAGCGAGCAGCACCGAGGTCGCTAGGTGTAAGTAGCTTGTATCCATAGCCGAGCAATTCTGGGTTTTCAAGTAGTTTGGTGTAACTACCACGGTCCATTATGGGCAGACTAGCAGGATAGCCTCTAAAGGTAACTTTATTTGGCTTTACCCAGTACTCAATTTCAACGACGACAGCTATGTCAAAGCCAAACTCCAGGCATGGCACATCGTCAATCAGGCTATACTGAGCACTAGGCAGGAGACGATAGGATAGCCTATACGTTGAGCTAAGGAATGGACGAAGACTCTCTGGTATGTTTGTCTTTATCCGTTCCCCGACAACCAGTTTACACTCCCTTTTCTTATCGTCAGGCGGCAGAAAGGTGTAGCCCAAGTATCGAGGGTCTTTATCAAAGTAAGATTGGGGGTCCTTTTTCTTTGACAACAATGATGTTTTGAAGCTGGCTATACTGTTCCAAAGCTGTTTTGCGTATTCCTCGGCTTCAGATTCAGCCTGATGCCTCTCCAGCTCTTCTTGCTGCTGCATTGTTTTCCTTTTCTCTGCCTCCTGCCTTAGTTCGTCCACTATGGCATAAGCTCGTTCTGGTTTCCTTGGCTTAAAGCTCTGGAGAAAGCAGAGGTCAAGGTCAAGTCGGCAAAGTTCAATTAGAAGTAAATCACGTCGGGCATATGGCTTCTTGGCTTTTTGAGCTATTTCGTTTGATTCGTCGTCTATCTTGCGATACTTTTCCAAGAGCTTTTCCATCTCTACGTTATAGTCGTCAATACTCTCCTGTGCCTTATTCAGGTCCCTTAGCTCATTCGGGGTAAGGAAACGTAACAAGTCTTCATCCATACTCTAACTCTAATGCTTTGAAGATTGTGCAAATAAACCCAGGAGCAAGGCAAATAGACATACTATCCCTCTTGAGTCGAGAGACAGGAAGTCATTGAAACTGCGGATTCTAGCGTTCACCTTTAGCCTCACTATCAGCCCTTAATTCTGTCAGGCACTCTGTAATTCTAGTCGTCCACCACCTGCGCCATGCCTCTTTTGCCGCCGGTGTTGGCGTACCTCGCAATATGCGAACGATAACGACCGATTCCTTCACGGTCTTTCTAGCCGTTTTGGGCACTATCTGTTTCATCGTCCAGGCTCTACTTAACTCTCAGCATTGCGAGACTCATAAACATCTTGACTGATTCCTCACTTTGGCAATAAAAAAGGCGGCGAACCAACGGCAGGTAAAACCCTGTCTATTGCTTCACCGCCTTTCGATCTATCTCGGCGATGCGAGCTTAGCCTATATTCAATTCTTTGATTTTAATTTTATCACATAGCTCACAAAAGTCAAGTCAAAGGTGCTTGCCTAAATCCGCGAGTCCAGATGCAAATTGCTGACTATGAGATCGCTACTTTAGAGTTCCACGGAATAGTTGACAGAAGTATGCCTTGAGAGGAGTGAATCTTCGCTATTCGTGATGCCATACTTAACATTATGTCCTTTTGTGTGTTGATGGGCACTGGATAATTGCACGGTAACAATTGAATGTCAGATAAGCCTACTCTGAATGCGTCCTCACTTTTGGGCAAATAACACAAAAGAGGGCAAGTTGTAAGTAAACAGCATTGTTGTATAATGTAAGCGGCACAAACGAGCGGAGTTACTATGACATGATAAGGAGAGACTGTATATGAATGAGAAGTTCGAGTACACAAATGCAACTGTGAGATTGTGGCTCCTGGCGAAGCAAACCGGCGACCTGTTGAAGATGTGTACGGAAAAATTGTTTAATGAATACGATATTACTACTGAGCAGTATGACGTGCTTGTGAGTGCAAAATACCTTGGTGACCGTGTAAATATGACTGACATTGCCCGTTGGCTAAGACGAAGCACAAACAGCGTCAGTATGTTAGTAGACCGCATGGTTAAAGCTGGTCTGGTCAAAAGGGCGAGAGACAGGAGTGATCGCAGGGTGGTATATGTGTCCATCACCGGCAAGGGGGAGCACATCCTTGAACTGGCAAATCCGGGATGCTGGGAAATTATCAAAGAGATCCTGTCGCCGCTGTCATATGAGGACAGGCGTACCTTTCTCAATCTGTTCGACGTGACAAACCGCAAGGCACTTCAGTATCTCAATCCCGGAGAAGATATACAAGGCATGATGAAAAAGAGGGAGGACCTTCATGCGGAATTGATGAAACGGCTACCTTCGTATGCTTGGATGACCGTTTCTGAACCCAAACGTCAGCGTGGGAAGACCAGAAAGACCATTTGAGGAGAATAGTCGACTTTCCTTATGCTGTCTGGGATAGAGCGGCTCCGCAATAGTGGTGCTAGGATGAAATATGCTCCCTATTTCAACCCACAGGTAGAACACTTTACCCACCGCGAAAGGCCACCTAGGTTTTGACCAGGGTACTAAAGTCAGAATTGTCGGGTAACAAAACAGGCTATTGTGCAATATAGGCACGATTGCTTATGCACCGGGATTCAAGACGCGCCCGACGAAGAGAATGGCGCCCGTCTCAATGTCGCGAATCAGGAAGATGAAGGGGCGGTCTATGGTGACTTCCACAGGAGATTCGGGTGGTGGTGCTGATGGTGCCCCACTCACTGCGGTGGCGGCAGCAGCCTCAGTGCCAGCTTCATCCACGGCGACGAATGCCTTGTGTACAACGCCCCATATGAACAGTTCAGGACTACCGGTCATTCCGGAGAAATCCGCTTCGCTAAGAGAAAAGGCATCTGGCATGCCCATCCCAGCGAGGATATCATTCAAGCTGAATTGTGAGTCGAATTCAAATTTAGGCATCGTCAACGTGACCCCAGTAAGTTGCAGATCGCTTATGATGTCATAGACCTGCTGGGCCTGAAGTCCTTCTTCAAAAGCCTCGAACTTGCCGGACCCGGGAAGCAAAATAACCATGGAGAGTTCATCGCCATCATATAGCAGTTCAACTGCCTGGTATCCTTCCCCCTTGGTGTAGCCAAAGGACTCCGTCTGCTGCATCATCGGCACTGTTACCTGCCCGTCATCAAGTAGGTAGAACGGGCCGTCTGCTGTCATTTTCTTATCGAAAGGGTCCTCCCAGGCAGCATTGAAGTAGATAGCATTGGTCAACACAAAGCGGGTGAGTTCATTAATCACGCCCGGCGGGATAAGGTCTTTAATGCGACCTTCCGTTTGGTCACTGACCCACTTGTTGATAGCAAGGCGGGACTTTTCCGTCTCCGTTGTGAAATCCAGTATTCTCAGCCCAGCACCGTAATTCTCGGCCAGGATATCGAGGAAGGCGGGCAGGAACTCATAGTCCTTTTGCCCCCAGATGGCGTTAACAATGTTCAGCTTGAAACCTTCCCCATCCTTCCATTGAGCAACTTCACCCCTGCTGGCAAGTTCGGCATCGAGCCAGTTAAATGCCGGGTGCAGCTTATCCTGTCCAAGCAAGAAATGAAGAGTATCAGCCATCTGCTGAGCAGTTTCGCCGCGGGCTCCGGCATATGTCATGGTCAGTGCCAGTGAGATGCTGTAGGGAGCGTAGAAAATATTACCCTCCTTCCCTTTGAGCGCCTGATAAAGCTCAAAGGCGAAGGCGCTGTTTCCTTCGACCAGCAATGCTTGCTCACTCGTGCTGACATCGGGTGAAGTTATCCGCTTTTTATCTGATTTGAGCAGCTCGCCTGGTGCCGGCTGAGTACAGGCTATCAGCGGCAGCAGCAACAATATGACTGATATGGCTATCAACTTCTTAATCATGTCATTCACTTCCGACGGTGTTACTACGCTAGCCTTTCAATTTATACTGCTAATAATACTATCATAGGGTGCCACTGTTAAAATGTTATTAAGGAAGTTGTCATATATGGCGCCATCATTGAGTTTTCATTAAAGAAATTGTCAATAGTTCTCTGTGGGCCACCCGAAACATGCCACAGAGTTAAGGAGTCACAAAACGCTAAAAAGTTCAGTCGCTTCTCCAATAAAGAAGACCTTTTGGAGCCCCACTGACCATTATGTCCATCAGTCTCGCAATACCTGTCTCCTCGAGACTTAGCTGATTGTGGTTGATAAATAGCTCGATTCGTTGTATGATTGTTAGCTAGAGTACCTCAATTCCTCAAAGCAAATGGCAGTTTCAAGAGGAGGGCAGAGTAATGGGAGCCAAGAAAGGAACTGAGCGAAAAATAGGGAGAGACGCAAAAACCGGCAGATTCATCCCCGTTGAAGAGGCCAGGAGAAAACCTTCAACTACCGTTGTCGAGACGATAAGAAAAAAGGGGAAGTAAGGATCTCGAGTTGCAGTCAATGTTCCCTTGGTGCCTATAGGAGACGGCAAACCCCGGCCGCAAACTGAAGGGGGAACTTGTCCAGAACCTCAAAGTGATCGGTAATTTTAGCGCCGAAACTGTGCCATTCACGCTGACGATCTACACTCGTATGGCTTCACGACATTGTGAAATTGTATCCATTGCCATGCTTGGCCTTTCTTAGACTGCGTTGCACAAGTTGAGTTTTTGTGCACCGAACGAAATATTCGCTCAGCTAACGTCTGTTGGGAACCCAACAGTTGCTATTTCCTCATTTCTGGTTGGCACCTTAACTATAGGAAGGTGCAAGGATAGCTAATTCGGAATCTGAGTCTTTGGTAAGCGTTGCTTCCACTATACTTTAACTCCTCCGGAACCTACTAGCAGCGGGCAATTTCATTAACAGGGGATGTTTCTATACTTATAAGACAAGTAGGAACTTAGGCTTGACAAAATGGTAGTAGCACTACTATAATTTAATAAATGTCGTAATAGTTTCCATGACCACTACTATTTTGGTAAGTACAAAACGGCAAGAATTTAGAAGGGATAACGGATGAGACACAGACAAAGCTTGTCAGAAAGAATTATTGACGCATCCAGGGAGTTGTTCTTTAAAAAAGGCTATTTCGCAACAAACACACGCGAAATTGCAGCTAGAGCTGGCACGAGTGAAAGTGGCATTTTTCGGTTATTCCCAAACAAGTTCGTCCTTTTAATAGCGGTTTACAACTCCTGCTGGAAACAAGCTAATGAGCACATAGACATTTCGGTTTCTACAGACAGTGACCCAAGAGATCAGATCATGGGAATCCTTAAGAGCTTTTGGGAACTCTATGAGCTTGAGCCTTTGATGATGGCCTTTATTATTAGCAATTTCGGTAGCGCAGACACATTGCTTATCTCCCGCGAAGATGAAGCAGTTATCACAGAAGAAGGAGATCGGTACATAAGGAGAATAGAAAGTCTTTGCAACGTAATTGTCCAAAGGGGACTGGTAGATAGAAGAATAACGGCTGGGAGTTTACGAGAATATGTATTTGCCGTGGCAGAGGGTATCCTTGTGGGCTGGTATCTGGCAGATAAGACATCGGGACGCTATTCCAACAAGGTGACCATCGAGGAAGCCCTAATACCACTATCATTGATTCTGTATCTTCAGAAGCCACCTTCTGACTCTTGCAATAACAAATGAGAAGAGAAGAGATGTAGTCATGAATAAAACGAAATGTGCACTACTGTTTCTGTATAATCAACGCAAGATATCGCCTCAACCATATTATACTGAGAACCTCGGAGTCCAATATATCGGGGCCATGTTGAGAAAGTCGCAATATGATGTGACTATTATCAATGCTGATTACGGAAGGATTAAAAGCGATTCGATTATTGGCATGCTGTCCGAACAGAACTATAACTTCGTGGGCATCTCACCCTGTTATCTTAACATGAGTGATGCCCTAATTATAGCCCACCAAATGAAAGACAAGTTCCCTCAAGTCGCCCTATGCTTGGGCGGACACCATGCAACCTTCTGTTGCAAAGAAATTTTGGCGAACGAGAAAGATATTGATTACATTGTGATGAGGGAAGGGGAGTGGACGGCATTGGAGCTCTTGAACGTTCTGGAAGCAAGCCATCCTAGCATGCCACACCTTGATCAACTGCTCCGTATTAAGGGATTGAGTTTCAGGTATAAGGATAAGGTCTTTCACAACGAATCAAGAGAATTAGTAGCAAATCTCAATGAAATCCCCTTTCCGGTCAGAGACCCCTTGGAGAAGGCTTACATAAAAGGGCAACACGCGATGCCCCTCTTGTGCACTACTCGGGGCTGTCCGGCACACTGTAGTTTCTGCTCAACACCAAATTTCTATGGAGGAATCTGGAGGGCAAGGTCCGCAAAGAACGTAGTAGACGAAATTCAGACCATTCTAGAGAAGTATAGTTTCACACAGTTTTACCTGACGGATGATCAATTCGCGGGTGCCGGACAGGTTGGACGGGACCATGTGCAAGGAATAATCTCTGAGATTGTAAGCCGTGGCCTTCATAAAGAGTATGATCTTCATTTTTTCCTAATGGTGCGAGCCGATTTTTTTCAACTCAAGAATGAAGATATCATTAAGAAATTCCCGGTCGTTGGTTTCAGGGATGTTTTCATAGGTTTTGAAAGTGGGGATACCAGTCAACTTAAGCTATATACGAAAGGCGCGACTGTTCATAAATACAGAGAAGCCATTGATCTACTACGTAAGCATAAATTGTTCGTGGAGGGTGGTTTTATCATATTCAATCCATATAGTACGTTCGCTTCTCTGAAGAATGATGCTGGGTTAATAAGATATCTCAATGTTCCTTTGTTGGGATACTATACGAAACAGTTGCTGGCATATCCAGGGACGAAGCTGTATAGTCGGCTTATAGCGGACGGAATGTTGGTGCATCATAACTACAAAAGGATAGAGTTCAAGTACAAGGACGAAAGGATTGCCGAGCTTCATTCCTATCTCGACTCATTATTTATGTCCGTTGAAAAGCTCGACAATATGCTTTTTGAGTCCATTGATTTCGGAATAAAGTTGAGGGCTACCTTGGACAAGATCAAGACTCCGGCTGTATTTACTGATGCTCAGAATTTTTTGGCACTGGCTGAGGAAAAGTATAAGAGGATAACGGAATTAAATTACGATTTTTTCTGTGCACTATTGGAAAGGTTTGAGGGTCCGCAACACCTTCGTTCGTTCAAAGACCTTGAACAAAGGTTTCTTTCTGAATATAAGTCCACATGTGATACTGTAATAGGGAAATACCTAGAGCTCAATTCAGTGATGAACATCATAAAGGGGACCGACCAATGTTACGAAAGAATGTAGAAAAAGGGAAATCACAATATGATGACGTGCCGGCTATCTACAGTAAACTCATAACTTCCTGTTACAGAAGAGTTAATCAGTTAATTGATCTGGAATACGAGAAGTGTATCAGCGAAGCTAAGGATAAGACGGTACTGGACGTGGCCTGTGGAGACGGTAGATACACTAAGATGATGCTGGATAAAGGTGCGAGGCTAGTTGTTGGGGTTGATGAATCGGAACAGATGATAAGGATTTGTCGGGAGAGGATGGCATCAAAGAGGTTGATTTTGCGAGCGGCTGATATCTCACGGTTTGATTTGGCGGATATCAAGAACTCTTCAGGCGAGCCCTTGAGTTATGACCTTATCTATACATTCGCTTTTTGGCACTATTTGCCGACCTCAGACATAATACGCTCAACGGCGAGCAATCTTTCTCTCAGACTGACGCCGGAGAGCACCCTGTATGCCCTCGTGCTAGACTCGGACTACATACCCTGCTGGTCCAATATGCTGAACGTATGGTCTCAACGACATGACAGCATGACTCTAACCGATGGGGGCCCGATCTATTGGAATTATCGTTATGAAGGCAAATGGCTCTTTCCTCAAAACATACTTTCGTATTACTGGCACAATGATAGCCTTAAGCAGTTACTTGAAGGAGCAGGGCTGAAAGAAGAGCTTACATATAACATCTCTGATGCAAACGAGCAAACCCTGAACGATGATGAATTTACAACACTTAGGGTATGGAGAATAAGTAAGTACACCAAGATGAGATTGACACTATCTTGAGGCGACTTTTCAGATAGGGAGGCTGCATATCTATAACAACTGCATTTTACTGCTTACACCGATGAGAGGAACATCTTTGATGGGCAGAATTGTATCTGAAGAAATAAAGATACTGGCATCCTGTCTCCCTAATTATATGAAGATAAACAGTCTGTTCTTACCTTACGGCCCCACGGAGATTGTGACTGTGGAGAATGAGACGGAGGCTGGACTCGTCGTGAAAAGTTTGGTGGACAGCTTTGATCGGGAATTGAATGTACTGCTGAACTGCACGGCCGATATCGGACTTGATTGCCTAAAAGAGAAGGTGTCGTCAGTTGTTGGAATCGGCTCAGCGGGATTTGAGCAAGCCACTTTACGGAAAAAACCTTTCTTCATTATTGTCCCGAATTCGAACTACATCCCAAGCATCGAAATCCAAACAAAGGGCTTGTTCATCGACTATTGGGTAGGCGGAATATATAGCATGGGGTGTGAGGTAAGTGAATTCGTAGATCATCGTGAATATGCGGTCAGACGCCTCTTGGAGCTAGTTGAGCGAAACAGAGTTCTCCAAACAGAAACGGTATTGTTCGGTTGCGGAACAATGATTCTCCTTTATCGAAGTGCCCCTTCGTTATGGCGTGCGCACAACATTATCGAACCGACGATAGCAGGCCTTCACAAGCTAATGATAATGATGGATGTTCAACCGTTAAGTAATGCCTAAGAATACAAAACATCGGGATCTTAGCCTGGTGTGTGGAGTCTGGTGAGTTCTATGAACGTCAAAACTCTACTCGAAAAGAACAGACTTAATTTAAATCAAACTGTTTACTTTGATCAGAATGATTCGTTCTTGAAGTATCCCTTATTCCGGCTAGGTCTAGTAAACGTCTCAAATGTATCAAAGTATTTGGAGGATTTCCCCTCTGCAAAAGCCATTGTGGACGAATGGGACAAAATAGATAGGGAAAACGGTGTCAGAGAGCATAAAGCTGAACTCGAAGCCTGCTTGGGGAAAATAAAGTCTTTTAAGCATTCTCACGGAAAGAATCCGCTTGGCTATGATAATGAACTGCGCGATAAATATGAGAATCTAATCTGTTTGAAGAAGAGCTTGATTGAGAAGATCGAAATAGGAAAGGAAGATACCCGTCGCATAATGTTCAGAAAATACAAGGTATCCATTCCTCAAAATTTGAAGTGCCTTAAGATTAGAGCTTTCGGGGTATGCAACACTCTTGGGAATGTGAGAAGCATCCTCCCTCGGCTAGGGAGCTTTTCAGATATCGCTGCAGACATTCCAGTATTTACCTATGACTTATCAGGTTTTACAAAGCGGATGGAGAGACAAATATCAGCCATTGAAGGGGGGCCTTGCATTATTGGAGTCGATGAGTTGTATTTGATCCTGCAGTTTAAGAATGGAAGAAGGGTGAACTATGATTTTATCACTGGTTGTGAAGAGGGACCACAGAATGAGTATAATCCGAATGCTTATCAGCTTGCGGAGATAGTTAGTAAGGCTTATTCGGAAATTGTAGAGATTGATATATTAAAAAAGCAGCACGGCGTCACCTTCCAACATCTTGTAGAGGTCCATAGGTTGATGTCCGTAGCCAAGGCTTTGGATCTGCCGGTTGTAATTGGCATACCAGACCATGCTTATAAATCCCAATGGAGATCTGTCTTAAGTCCATTGAAGGGCCGATTTGACATAGCCGAAAGAATTGAAGCCACCATTGATGACATAACCAATGAATTCGTTCTGCTCATAAACGATGTCGCATCTGAACTTGGTCTTAGGAACTTTGAGGTGCTACACTCAAAGAATGAACCTGTGATGCGCTGTTTTCTCCAAGCAAAAAACGGAATGAGCGAAAGGCCACGGAGACTTACCAGGAGTCAGAATAAAAGGGATGCCGTCCTTGACTATATCTGTATGCCAGCACTTCCACACTATGTATGGGGGGCTACGAACATACTCGAAATAAACAACGTGGCTGAATTTGAAAGTCTTAAAGGGACTGCGGAATGCTTCCCTCGGGTGTCATTGAGTGCGCTAATGTTTCCTTTTGTGCCCAACCTTTCAGGTTCTGATTCGATGTATCACAGCAAGAATGATGAGAAGCTCTTTATTAGAAGTAGTTTCGGCGAAGCTGTCACCAAATGTCAAGACAAGATAATAAAAACGAATTTAAATCTAGGGTTTCTGGAGAAATGGAGCAGCAAACCTCTGTAGATCATCAAATACAAAGGAAGCTTGGAGAGAGATTGCACATTAGTCAGTTTTGTTGGGTGGACGATAGTGCTTCGTGAATGCTGTCGCTTAAGCCAGTTTTTTAAGAAGGTGCAATCACTTTGATTGATTGAACTGCGCAGAAAGGAATATAATCACAACAGCAGGGAGTGAGTCCCCAGTGGAGTTACCATGCCACAACTCGAAAACATTGAGGCAATAGAAAAGCGGCTTTGGAATGCAGCCGACACGTTACGTGCTAACTCCAACTATGCAAGTAACGAGTACTTCTTACCGGTGATGGGTCTCATTTTTTTGCGGCACGCCTACAGCCGCTATTTGGCGGTTAAAGATGAGATAGAAGCTAAGCTGCCGACACGTGGAGGGAAGACGCGTCCAGTAACGAAAGAGGACTTTTCACAGAAGAGCTCTATCTTCTTACAGCAGAAAGCCCAATTTGACCATTTAGTTTCTCTCACAGACCGGGGCGATCGTGCTAGAGCCATTATCGAGGCAATGGAGTCCATTGAGGCGGACTATGAGAGTCTGCGCGGCGTATTACCCAAGAACGAATATCAGGAATTGGATAACGAAGTGCTGGGGCAACTCCTCCGTACCCTCAATCCGGAAGAATTGAAGAAGGCTTCTGGCGACATCTTTGGGCGTATCTACGAATATTTTCTTACCCAATTCGCGGACCAGAAAGCCCATGACGGTGGTGAGTTCTTCACGCCAGTTTCATTGGTTTCGCTGATAGCCAATGTGCTGGAACCAGACCGGGGTATAGTGCTTGATCCCGCCTGCGGCTCCGGTGGCATGTTTGTGCAGAGTGCGCATTTCGTGGAGCGCATGCAGGCGAATCCGTCCGAGCGGCTCACCTTCTACGGGTTAGAGAAGAACGCTACGACCATTCGCTTGGCTAAAATGAACCTCGCTGTCCACGGTCTGGAGGGCGATATACAGAAAGCCATCACCTACTATGAGGACCCTCACGAGCTGGTAGGAAAAGCCAACTTCGTTCTCGCCAATCCGCCTTTTAACGTGGACGAGGTAGATGCGGATAAGGTGAAGCGAGACCCACGTCTGCCTTTCGGCCTGCCTGGAGTTAACAAAAGCGGCAAGGTATCAAATGGAAACTATCTCTGGATAAGCTATTTTTACAGCTATCTGAATAAAACAGGACGCGCTGGGTTTGTCATGTCCTCCCAGGCTTCCAACGCCGGGCGTGATGAAGCCAAAGTCCGGCAAAAGCTCATCGAAACCGGCGATGTCGACATCATGATTGCCATACGCTCTAACTTCTTCTATACCCGCACCGTCCCCTGCGAGCTATGGTTCTTAAACAGGAATAAACCGGATGTGCACCGGGATAAAGTGCTCATGCTCGATGCACGTAATGTATACCGGAAAGTAACGCGCAAGATATATGATTTCAGCCCGGAACAGCTTCAAAATATTTTAGCCATCACCTGGCTCTATCGTGGGCAGAGTGACCGCTTCCTTAATCTAATCGTCCGCTACCTGGAGCAGACTCTAAGTGAAGCCTGCGCCTGCTTTGATACCAATGGCAAGGATGGGAAAGTAATCCATCCCATGCCCGACTACCAGACGGCTCTTGCTGCTCTCAAGAAAGCCATGCAACCCTTCCTTAACTCCCTGCCCAAGGATGCAGCACATTCGGAAGTGCTTCAACAACTGACTCAGGAAAGCAAGACCTTTGAAGCAGCTGTGGACACTTCTCGCGTTGCCATTGCAGCGGAGAAGGCGCAGTGGGAGAAACAGGCGCACGATAAAGAATCGTTGAAGAAGGCTATTGAACAGCTTGCCCCGCTGGCAGAGACCAGCCGCAACCTGGTAAAGCAGGCAGACCTGCTCTATAAGCTCGTTTGTCGTCTGATAAATATCTGTGAAGATGAACTAGCGGCCAAGGAAAGCGACCTATGGGTGAGCCGTGATATCATCAAGTCCCGTAAAGCAGCAGATGAAGCCCGGCAGGTGGCTGTAGAACAGCTCAAGCTGGTGCGTTACTTCCACCGGCAAGCCGCATGGCTTACCGAACGATTCCCCGATGCCGTACTACGCGATGTGAAGGGGCTGGTCAAGCTGGTGGACAGGGCCGAGATAGAAGCTAAGGACTGGAGCCTTCCACCGGGTCGCTACGTGGGTGTTGCTCCTGAAGAAGAGGATGATGGCTTTGACTTTGAAGAAGCCCTGCGGGATATCCACATCGAACTGGAAGGACTCAATGCCGAAGCAGTAGAATTGGCGGCGAAGATTAAGAAGAACTTCGAGGAGCTAGGGCTGTGACTGCAGGTAGCAAATGGTCAGTAGCCAAACTGGGTCCACTGTGTTCAAAGATTGGTAGCGGTATGACTCCAAGAGGCGGTGAATCTGTTTATACTGGTGATGGAGTCGCATTAATTCGCAGCCAAAATGTCTACAATGCCGAGTTCGCAATGGATGGGCTTGCTCACATCACTGATGAACAGGCAGAGAAGATGAATGGTGTCGAGGTCTTGAAGGGAGATGTTCTCCTGAATATCACTGGCGATTCAGTCGCTCGCTCCTGTACTATGCCCGACTCAGTTTTACCCGCACGAGTAAACCAACATGTGTCGATAATTCGCCCTGATAACCAAGCCCTTGATGCGCGTTTCCTCATGTACTATCTAATCTCTCCGTACATGCAGGCATATCTTCTTTCTTTGGCAGGGTCGGGAGGGACCCGAAAGGCTTTAACGAAGTCGATGATTGAGGAATTCATCATCCCTCTTCCCATGATTGATGAACAAAAACGCATCGCTGACATTATCTCTGCATATGATGACCTGATTGAAAGCAACAGGCGACGCATAGGCTTGTTAGAGCAAGCGGCGTGCCTGCTTTACAGAGAATGGTTTGTCCACCTGCGCTTCCCCGGGCATGAGCATGTCAAGATAACCGACGGCGTACCGGAAGGGTGGGAGAGTAAGGGTTTTGCAAATGTACTTGGGAATCACATCGGTGGAGGGTGGGGGCAAGAGGACCCACTGGGAAGTGAGACAACTCCCGCTTATGTGATTAGAGGAACTGATATTGAATCGGTGATAAGTGGTAACTTTGAGGATATTGGATTGAGGTATCACAAAGATAGTGCTCTTCAGTCTCGCTTACTGAAAACGGGTGATATCATATTTGAGGTCTCCGGGGGAAGCGCCACACAGCTTATAGGTAGATCGTTACTAATATCAAAGAAAATGATAGATGTATATGATGGGTCAGTTATATGCGCTAGTTTCTGTAAACGTTTAACTCCTCTGTCATCATCTCTTTCACCATATCTCTACTATCACATTAAGCATATTAGAGAGAACGGGGAATTGAATACTTACATAAAGCAGAGCGCTAGCGCATTGCAGAACTTCAATTTCGCTGCTTTCTTGGAACATTATTTCGTTAGAATTCCAAACAGATTGTTGCTTGGCCAATTTGCCGAGCAGGTTTCACTATTTGAGTCTCAAAAGTTCACTCTCGCCATACAAACTTATAATCTTAAGCGTGCTCGTGACCTTCTTCTCCCTCGTCTCATGAACGGAGAGATTGCCGTATGAGCGGATACACCGAAGATACCCTGGTTCAGCAGACCACCGCTGAGTATCTGCATGATAAACTCGGTTGGGAGTCGGTCTATGCGTACAACCAGGAGACCTTCGGTCCCGATAGTACGCTGGGCCGTGCTTCCGACCGTGATATAGTGCTGACACGCTACCTACGTTCCAAGCTGGAAGAGTTTAATTCCGGCTTGCCCGAAGACGCCTACCGGGACGCCCTGCGGCAAATTGTGGAAACCAGTGCCAGCCAGACCATGCTGGCTACCAACCGTGAGAAGTATTCCCTGCTCAAGGACGGAGTGCAGGTAAGCTACCGCAATGATAAAGGCGAGTTGAAAAAGCAGCGCCTGCGGGTATTCAATTTCGAGGAGCCGGAAAAGAACCACTTTCTCTGCGTTCGCGAATTATGGGTAAAGGGCGACCTCTACCGGCGGCGGGCGGACATCGTGGGCTTTGTTAACGGAATTCCGCTGCTCTTTATCGAGTGCAAGAACGTACATAAAGACCTGGAAGTGGCTTACAATAAGAACCTATCGGACTATAAGGATACGATACAACCTCTGTTTCACCACAATGCCTTAATCGTGCTAGCCAATGGACTTGAAGCGAAACTTGGTTCGCTCTCCGGCAAGTTCATTCACTTTGGCGCATGGAAGCGCCTGGCAGAGGAAGAGCCGGGTGTTGTCGCCATGGAGACTCTACTCAAAGGGGTTTGCGACAAGCGCAACTTAATGGACCTCTTTGAGAACTTCATCGTATTTGACGATTCCTCAGGCAAGACGGTAAAGATAGTTGCTCGCAACCACCAGTTCCTTGGCGTCAACCGCGCTATCATGGCCGTAGAGAACAGACAAGCCCGGAATGGTAAATTAGGAGTATTCTGGCACACCCAGGGAGCGGGTAAAAGTTACTCAATGGTATTTTTCACCCGCAAGGTACACCGAAAGCTGGGTGGTAACTTTACTTTCCTCGTTTGCACTGACCGTGACGACCTGGATAGACAAATTTATAAGACCTTCACCGGCTGTGGACTGGCCGATAACGATAAAGACCCATGTCGCGCCAGGGATGGTAATCATCTGAGACAATTGTTTGGCGAGCATAAGGCTTATGTATTCTCACTAATACAGAAGTTCAATCAAATCGTGAACCCGGAGGATGCCTACTCACCACGCGATGATATCATCGTAATTACCGACGAAGCCCACCGCACGCAGTATGGCACGTTGGCACTCAATATGCGTAATGCCCTGCCCAATGCAAGCTATATCGGCTTCACCGGCACTCCCTTATTCAAGGATGATGAAATAACACGGCGGGTATTTGGCGATTATGTCTCCACCTACGATTTTCAGCGAGCGGTGCAGGATAAAGCGACGGTGCCGCTCTATTACGACCCGCGGGGAGAAAAACTGGGTCTGGCAACGCATGAGCTTAATGAACGTATCGCCGCCAAACTGGAGGAACTGGAAACTGACGATATTGACGTACAGCAACGGCTTGAGAAGGAACTCAAACGCGATTACCATGTCATCACGGCTAAGAAGCGCCTTGACCAGATAGCCAGGGATTTCGTAACCCACTACTCAAAGGCGTGGGAGAGCGGCAAAGCCATGCTGGTGTGTATTGATAAGCTCATCTGCGTGAGGGTGTACAACCTCATTCAAAAATACTGGCAGGAGCGCATCGCAGAACTTGAAGCTGCTTTGGTGAATACCGCCGATGAGCAGGATGAAATATTTCGCCGGCGGCAAATTGCATGGATGCGAGAAACCCAGATGGCGGTTGTGGTCAGCGAGGAACAGGGCGAAGTCGATAAATTCAAGAAGTGGGGGCTGGATATCATACCACATCGCCGTTTGCTGAAAGAAGGTTTCGCTATCCCGGAAGAGTTACGCAAGAAGCCCGAGTTCATCAGCATGCAGAGATTGGACCCAGATTCTGCCTTCAAAGAAGAGGAGCACCCCTTCCGTGTTGCCATTGTCTGCGCCATGTGGATGACTGGCTTTGATGTGCCCTGTCTAGCCACTCTCTATCTGGATAAACCCCTGAAGGCTCACACCCTGATGCAGGCAATCGCGCGGGCTAATCGGTTTAACGAAGACAAAGAAAATGGCTTGATTGTTGATTATTGCGGTATCCTGAAAAACCTGCGTCAGGCGCTGGCGACCTTTGCCGGATGGCAGGATGCCGGCCATGGAGGCGGAGAGGAAGAAACGTATCCAGCTAAACCGGAAGAAGAATTACTGGCTGACCTGGCTGAATCCATTGCCTTCGTGCGCTCTTTTCTCAAGGAACGCAATGCTTCGCTTGACGATATTATTGAGAAGATGGGCTTTGCCCGCAATGCCGCAATTCTAGCGGCTAAAGAAGCCGCAAATGATAATGACGAAACTCGCAAGCGCTTTGAGGTGATGTGCCGGGAAATTTTCAGAAAATTCAAGTCCTGCATCAATATCCAGGGTATAAATGCTTGCCGGAAAGAATATGATGCAGCGAATATCGTTTACCGGAGCCTTCAGCAAGACCGCGAGATGGCTGACATCAGCGATATAATCCAGCAGTTACACAAAGTGGTTGATGAGGCAATTGAAACAAAAGCACAAGGGACTGCCGCAGAAAAAGCTCCCTATAACATAGCGGCTATAGACTTTGACCGGCTGCGGAAGGAATTTGAGCGAAGCCCGGCAAAGAAAACCACTGTTCAAAACCTGAGGCAAATCATTGAAAAGAAACTAAAGCACCTGATTGAGCGTAATCCTATGCGCGCAGATCTACAGAAACACTACGAGGAGATAGTGGCGGAATATAATCGGGAGAAAGACCGTCTCACAATTGAGAAGACCTTTGAGGCGCTCCTGGATTTTGTTCGGGCGCTTGACAAAGAAGAAGACCGTGCCATGCGCGAAGGGCTCGATGAAGAAAGCCTGGCAATCTTCGACATCCTTAAGAAGCCCGAGCTAACAGCCGCGGAAATAAAGCGGATTAAAGAGGTAGCTATTGAGCTCCTTCAGACGCTTAAGAAAGAGAAATTGAAAATAGATCACTGGGGAGCTAAAGAGTCCACCAGAGATGCCGTACGAATCACTATCAGGGATTTCCTTTATAGCGAAACAACTGGCCTACCTGTCAGTGTTTACTCTGAGGATGAGGTCACTATCAAAACCGAGGATGTCTTTCGGCATGTATATCGTGTGTATCCCACACTGCCATCACCATACTACGCTGGGACGTTAGCATAATTAAGCCTCACAAGATGGTGAATTGACCATCATAATTGAACAAAACGTCAGATTGTTACTCGATAGTCTCGCTTACCTGGAAAAGCAGTTGCTCTGGCTTTGTGGCGTCCCGGGAGGGATTCGAACCCACGACCCCCTGCTCGGAAGGCAGTCGCTAGCTATCTCTGCGGCTCGATAATCACTTTTAGAGAGTCTTGAGCCCGGGCGACAAGCTGGAATCCCAGGCCTGTTTCCGCCAGCCCCAGCCGATGGGTAATCATCTCACGCACACGTACTTTGCCAGCCTGTATCAATTCCAGCGCTGCGGCATAATCCCCAGGGCTGCCACCATAGGAGCTGGTAAGCGTTATCTCATTTCGCCAGAACAGGTCGTTCACCGATATCGGAACGCTAACGCCCGGCTCTGTGGGGGCAAAGAAGAGAACAGTGCCTCCCCGCTCCACCGACTCCAATGCCTGATTTATAGCTGATGCCGCCCCGCTGCATATCACGACAAGGTCAGCGAGACGGCCATTGGCTGCCCGACGTAGATAGGCTGGGGTATATTCTTTAGCCTGAATGGCAACATCGGCTCCAAATTTTCGTGCTGCCTCCAGGCGATAATCAACGATGTCCGTCGCTATAATGTACCTGGCACCTGAAGTCCGGGCCAGTTGTATATGGAGCAGCCCGGCAACCCCGCTGCCGACAACGAGCATACTTTGCCCCGGTTGTAGGTGAGCTAACCTTTGCCCGCGCAGGACGCAAGCCAATGGCTCAACAAATGTCGCCTCCTCAAAAGATACTTCGTCAGGTAAGGGGAATATGCCCTGGTCGACATTGACGCGCGGCAGCCGCACATATTCAGCAAAGCCACCGGGGTCGAAGTTCGTCCGGAGCAGGGTATCGCAAACGGTGTGGTGTCCGCTGAGACAATAATGGCACGTATTACAGGGAACATGATGAGCGGCACAAATCCGCTCACCCGCTTTATGATGTTCCACCCCCTCCCCGACAGCAGCAACCACGCCGGCGACTTCATGGCCCAGGACTAAAGGTGCTTTGTGCAGACGATACCACTCCAGCAAATCGGTGCCACAGATGCCGCTGGCCTCCACCCTCATCAGTACTTCGCCGGGGCCAATCTGCGGCACAGGCATCTCCTCCAACCGCACATCTTGATTACTGTAATACATAGCTAAGCGCATGGCAGTTTCCTCTCAGCAGCTTACCTTTTTCAACTCCACATGATTCACCCGGGCTTTGCGAAGCCTTTTCAGGTGGTTCGGGCAAAGTGAGCGAATGTCAGTTAACAACCGCGTAAATGAACTCGGGGTCGCCCAACGCCCACGTTATTATTGTTTTTCGCTCTTTACGCTATCGTATAATTCCTGGGCCTGCTCAGGAGTAGCGTTCTCATGGATAACGGCGCGGATGGCTCTGATCATGGCCACGGGGTGCTCATCTTGCCAGATGTTTCTCCCCAGATTCACACCTATGGCACCTT
>DATKVL010000040.1:0-10824 GCA_035530115.1 Dehalococcoidia bacterium
TGATATGAATGTGGAGATTGAGGCTGCAAAGTGGCTTTGCTACAGCACTGCCTGGCAGCTTGACCAGGGCAAGACATCCCGAGACTTGGCAGTGGATATAGCCAGATGTAAGCTCTATGCTGTTGATGTTGCCAACCGCTGTGCATATAAGGCAGTGGATATCATGGGTGCTTACGGCTTGTCTCCCAAGTACCGAGTCATCGGTCTACTAAGAGATGCTCTAGAGCTGGGCGTGGCTGCTGGCAGTCAGGAGGTAATGAAGATTACCATCGGAGCAACCATTACAAGGTAATTTAGCTCTATGGGGCTTGAAATCTTAGTTTGTATTAAACAGGTGCCACACCCCGACCACTTCTCTGAAATCCGGCTGGATGTAGGCAGTGGGCGCATTATCCGGGAGGGTATCCCGGCTATAATAAATCCGCTGGACCGCAATGCACTTGAAGAGGGGCTGAGGATTAAGGAGAGGTTTTCAGGGAAGGTAACCGTGATAAGCATGGGGCCTCCCCAGGCTCAAAAAGCTCTGGAGGAAGCCCTGGCAATGGGCGTGGACAGGGGCATCCTTCTTTGCGATATGGCATTTGCTGGGGCTGATACTCTGGCAACTGCCAATACTTTATTTTATGCTATCCGAAAGCTGGGCAAGTTCGACATTATCTATTGTGGTAACGAGACGGTGGATAGCGGTACTGCCCAGGTCGGTCCTCAATTAGCAGAACTCCTTGATATTCCTCAGGTGAGCAGTGTTCAGGAAGTCACTTTTAGTGACGAAAAGACCTTAGAGGTCAAGCGTGCCCTGGAGCACGGCTACATGAAGGTGAGGTTGAAGCTACCGGCTCTGCTTTGTGTAAACAGGGATATTAATAGGACTCGGTTGCCTACAGTGCAGAGTATTATGGAGGTGGCACAGAAGGAAATGATTATCTGGGAAGCGAGAGATATCGAGGCTCCACCGGAGAGCATTGGCCTCAAAGGTTCACCAACCTGTGCTGTCGGCGTTTATGAACACAAGACGGGACGGCGGCGCGAAGTAATGCAGGGCTCTACCGAGGAGAAAGTTCAAGGGGCTGTGGCACGGCTTAAAGAGCTGGGAGCGATATAACGAGGCGCAAAAGAGTGAGTAATTCTGGGGAAATATGGGTCATTGGCGAACAACGCCGGGGGAGGCTTGAGGAAGTCTCACTGGAGCTTTTGAGCAAGGGGACGGCACTATCTCAAAGTATGGGTGTGACTCTTTCTGCGGTGTTGTTGGGGGATGAGGTCGAGGAAGTTGCCCGGGAGCTTGTCTTCCACGGTGCTGAAAAGATTTACCTTCTTGAAGATGCCCGGCTTCGGTATTATCAGAGTGAGGCATATGCCAGGTTGCTGGCCGGGGTTATCAAAGAGCATGAGCCGCAGATAGTTTTGATTGGTGCCACTGAGATTGGTAAGGAGCTAGCACCTAGGGTTGCGGCTAAGTTGAGGACAGGGTTGACGGCGTACTGCATTGACCTTTATGTTGGCGAGGTTGGTGATGCTCCTCACCTCATTCACGTAGTTCCTGGATGGGGTGGCAATTTGGTTATGCACATCATTTGCCCGCAAAGGAGACCGCAGGTGGTCACCGTGAAACCCGGAGTGCTACCCAAGGCGGTAAGGGATGAAAGTAGGAAGGGCAAAATAATCAAGGTCAGACCTGATGTAAGAGATAAAGATTTCAGTCGAATAGAGACTGTGGAGGTGGTGGAAGAGTCGCCTAAAGCCAAATCAGTGGAGTCGGCTGATGTTGTGGTTTGTGGAGGTTGGGGTATGAATGCTCTGGGTGATTTTTCCAAGGTGCAGGAACTGGCTGATATCCTGGGAGGAGTCGTTGCCGGCACCAGACCAGCCATGGATAAAGGCTGGGTCGATGAAGCCCGGATGATAGGGCAGAGCGGTAAAACGGTTAGCCCGGGACTCTTCGTAAGTCTGGGGGCCTCAGGGGCGATGCACTATACTACCGGCTTTATGGGTTCTAAGGTAGTTCTGGCAGTGGACCAGAATCCGCAGGCTCCTATCTTTCATGTGGCTGACGTTGGCATTGTTGGCGACTTGAGCGAGGTTATACCCTGTCTTATTGAGGAGCTTAAGAAGGGCGCCTAAGAAATTCTGAACTAATATAAGGAGGAGAGCCAAGATATGGAAATTGTTGAAGCTATCAATCAGAGGAAGAGCATTCGAGCTTTTAAATCCGGCCCTGTGCCCAAAGAAATTCTGAAGGAGATAATGGAGCTGGCTTTGCGAGCTCCCTCCTGGGGGAATACTCAGCCCTGGGAATTCGCCATAGCGACCGGAAAGAAGTTGGAAGAAATAAGGCAAGCCTTTGTTGAAAAGGCAGCAGCGGCAGAAGAAGACAATCCCGATATTCCTCGTCCTCGAGAGTTTCCCCAGCCTTACGATACTCGTTACCGTGTTCTGGGCAAGAAGGTTCTCGAACTAAAGGGAATAAGCAGGGAGGATAGGGAGAAGAGGAGGCAGTGGCTCTTGCAAGGCTTGAGACTGTTTGGAGCTCCATGCGTCATCTATATCTATATTGACCGCTCTTTCTACCGGCAAGGCGACGGGTTAAATATCTGGCCTGTATTCGATTGCGGTTTGGTGGCTGAGAACATCATGCTGCTAGCTACCAAGTATGGGCTGGGAACTGTTCCTCAAATACAGGCTGTCGTGTATCCGAATGTATTGAGGAAGGTGTTGGGAATACCAGATTCCAAGCTTATAGTGCTGGGAATATCTGTTGGCTACCCTGACTGGGATGACCCTGTAAATCAGCTCCGCTCCGAAAGAGAACCGTTGGATAATGTGAGCACCTGGTATGGCTTTGATTAAAAGATAGATTAACGCAGGAAATGCCCCCAAGGGGATTCGGACCCCTGATCTTCAGCTTGAAAGGCTGATGTCCTAGGCCGCTAGACGATGGGGGCAACGCTAAGCATTTTACGGGTAAAGAGCTAAATGTGCAAGCCCAGACGGCTAATAATGAGCCCATCCATCTTTTATCACCAATAATGTGGGTAAGGCAAAAGTCATTTGCATTCGTGCTTGCGTTGGACTTGTTAGTAATTTGTATTGCAATTTTGCTATAATTTTAAGGACTTTTTTCCATACAATCTAAAATATAGCTCACTTTGGCTTGCTAATAACTCGGATATGAGGTATTATGTGGCGATTGTTATGCCCACAACTGGTGGCCTCAAATTGAAAAAAGTTGCCCAAAAGCGTCGAGAACATTGGCTGTGCTGTTTGCTCTCTGTGATACCTGCACTCTACCCATTTGGTTCTAGAAATGATGACTCTCGAGGTCAATGTATATGACTCAAAAGGAGGTTTGATAAGTATGATGAGAGAGATAGATAAAGTTGCTTCGCGAATTGAGGAAGTAATTGATGAAGCTAATGAGAAGGTATATTTGCCTCCTTGTCAGGTTCGCTGTCCTCTTAAAATAGATATTCAACGCAATCATGCCATGATTTCATGTCTTCCCCTGGATGATGAGGAGGCCTCCAGCCAGATATTAAAGATAGGTGATGAAATCTATGACAAAAATCCCCTGTTCCCAATAATCTGCAGCTACATTTGTGGGCTTTGCGAAAAAGAGTGTAATTATGAAGACCAAACCGGAGCGGTGAGAAGAAAATTGCTTTTGCGATTTATCGCCGAGCATTATCTGCCCTACTTGGAAACAAAACCTTTATATGCTCCTCCTACCAAAGAAAAGGTGGCGGTGATTGGGGGAGGACCGGCAGGGCTGATGTGTGCTTATACACTGAGCAGGAAGGGTTACCGGACCACCATTGTGGAGAGAAGTTCGGAGTTGGGAGGTGCCCTGAGATGGATTCCCCAATATCGCCTTCCTGAAAATATCATGAATGCTACCTTGAATAATTTAGTCAGGATTGCTCATATAGATGTCAAGCTCGGGCACGGAATGAGAGATGGTGATAAAACGCTGGATGAACTCAGAAATGAAGGTTATCAAGCCATATTTATTGCTACCGGCACCCCTTCTCCAAGACCCCTTAGCTTTGAAGGAAAACTCGTGGAGGGGGCAGACATGGAAGGCATCATGTTTGGTTTGAACCTCCTCTCTGACGTCAGCCAAAGGAAGGTTCATCCTCGGCTCTTTGAGGGCAAAAAGGTGATAGTAATTGGAGGCGGTAACGTGGCTTTTGATGTGGCAAGAACCGCCCGACGACTTGGCGGAAAAGTTACCGTTGTATGCCTGGAAAGTGAAGACAAATCTTCTAAAGATGGGATACCGGCTGATGTTGAAGAAATTGAGGGCGCCAGTGAAGAAGGAATTAAAATCGTCTATTCCCGGGGTGTAGAAGAGATAATTGGAAAGGATGGGAAATTCAGGAAGATAAAGTGCCCTCGCTGCACATGGGTCTACGATGAAATGGGGTATATTGGATTTAATCCCAAGTTTGACAAGAGTGACGTGATATATCTTGAGGGAGATGTGCTACTCGTTACCATCGGGCAAGCTGCGGAGAGAAAATTCTTCCAGCAGGAGGGGCTACTGGATGAAAGAAGCAGGATTGACGTCGACCCACTTACTCTGATGAGCAATCGCAAAGAAGGGATTTTCATCGGAGGCGATGTCAGGCGAATAGGCTTTGCCTCAGAGGCAATGAGAGAGGGGATGATAGCTGCCGAGTCTATAGACCGCTACCTTAAAGGCGAAGACCTTAAGGAAAAGAGAGAGAGGGAGTATGAAAAAGCAGCTATTCCCAGAGCTAAAGATTACAAGCCTCAACCTGAGCTTATATGGTTGCCGGCGGGAAAAAGGTTGAACTTCGAACCTTTTGAGAAGGGATTTACCCTGGAAGAGGCAGTGGAGGAGGCTGTGAGATGTCTATACTGCGGCCCGTGTAAGAGTTGTAAAGCTTGTGTGATGCTAGAGCTTCAGCTTGAGATACCAAAAATTGAACTCAATCAAGAGATATGTAGCGGATGTGGGGTCTGTGTTGCCCTATGCAGCTATGACGCCATCAGATTAGAGAAATCTGGGGATAAGACTGTAGCAGTTATAAATGACCCTAGGTGCAAGCGGTGTGGCGTATGTGCTGCTGCTTGCCCCAGCGCGGCAATTACCCCTGAACACTTCACCAACGAAGAAATTATGGCCGAAATTGAGGGCGTGTTAGTATAAATTTCAAGCCGACTATTGCGTTTCCCAAGAATCGCCTCATATGTCAAAAACAACAGGGCAGTCCCTCAAATTAGCTTCTATTAGCGTCCGGGGCATTGTTCAGGGCGTCGGCTTCCGGCCTTTCGTCTATGGACTGGCTGTTAAGCACGACCTTAAGGGCTGGGTTTACAATACTTCAGAGGATGTCAGGATTGAGGTAGAAGGTGCAGCAGAAGCTGTTGAGCAGTTTGAGCGGGAGCTCGAGACAAAAGCCCCACCGCTGGCTCACATCGAGAACATAACTGTTGAGTATCACCCGCCCCGCGGTTATAAAAACTTTGAAATTCGACATAGCCAGGCACAGGCAGGGAAATATCAGCTTATCTCTCCGGATGTCGCTACCTGTCAGGCTTGCCTTGGTGAGTTGCTGAATCCTGAAGACCGCCGCTACCGCTATCCCTTTACTAACTGCACCAATTGCGGCCCACGCTTTACCATAATTGAAGATATGCCCTATGACCGCCCCAAAACAACCATGCGTTACTTCCAGATGTGCCCCCAATGCCAGGCGGAATATGATAATCCCCTGGACCGCCGCTTCCATGCTCAACCCAACGCCTGCCCAAAATGCGGTCCCCAGGTCGAGCTGGTTGATAACCAGGGCAATCTGGTAACCAAGTCGAATTCTATTGCCGCTGCCAGTCAGCTCCTTAAAGAAGGGAAAATCGTGGCCATTAAGGGCTTAGGAGGTTTTCTCCTGGCTTGCGATGCTACCAACGATACCGCAGTTAAAACGCTGCGGCAGAGGAAGAAGCGCTCATCCAAGCCCTTTGCCATAATGGTTGCCACTGTCGACGAAGCTAAAAGGCATTGCTATGTCTCGCCGGAGGAGGAAAATTTACTTACCTCGCCTCAAAGCCCCATCGTGCTCATGAGGTGGAGGGAGGACTCATCTGTATCTCGAGAGGTAGCGCCAAATTTACGATTCTTAGGGATTATGCTGCCATATACACCGCTTCACCACATACTGCTCAGGGACACTGGCCTGCCTTTAGTAATGACCAGCGGCAATCTCAGTGAAGAGCCTATCGCCAGAGATAATGATGAAGCCTTGAGGAGGCTTTCCGGTATTGCCGATTACTTTCTAATCCATAATCGGGATATCTACTCCCGCTACGACGACAGCGTTGCCATAGTGGAAAGGGACTCAAGCCAGCTTATAAGGCGGGCGCGTAGCTACGCTCCCTATCCCATCCGCCTGCCGTTTAAAACCAGACAGGTACTTGGCTGCGGCGCTGAGGAGAAAAATACTTTCTGCCTGACGAAAGATAACTATGCCTTCTTGTCACAGCATATTGGCGATATGGAGAATATGGAAACCCTGGAACATTTTGACAGCACTATATCCCTGTATAAAAGACTTTTCCATATAGAGCCTGAAATCGTTGCCCATGACCTTCACCCTGATTACCTGGCCACGAAGTATGCCCGGGAGTTAGGCGAGTCTGGTATAAAGCTTATTCCCGTGCAGCATCACCATGCCCATATCGCCAGTTGCATGGCTGATAATGGACTGGAAGCCCCGGTTATAGGCGTGGCCTTCGATGGCACAGGGATGGGTGCGGACGGAAATATCTGGGGAGGGGAATTCCTGGTCGCCGACTACCGTAATTTTCGCCGGGCAGGACATCTGGAATACCTGCCTTTGCCCGGAGGAGCCGCAGCTATAAAAAGGCCCTACCGCACCGCCATCGGCTATATTCTCACTCTATTAGGGGAAAATGCCCTCAACGCTGTAATTGCGAGCGAAGCGAAGCAATCTCAACTAGCTTCTATCGGGCAAGTTACTGAAGTTGAGGTGGAGGTTATCAAGCGCCAGATAGAAAAAAGGATAAATTCACCGCTTAGCTCAAGCATGGGACGACTTTTTGATGCCATATCAGCCCTGTTAGGCATAAGGGGTGAGATAGATTACGAAGGACAGGCGGCGGTGGAACTGGAAATGGCTGCCCTCTCTTCCGTCATTGCGAGGCCTGTCCCGAGCGAAGCGAGGGAACTCGACGAAGCAATCTCCCGTAATAATGAAAGCTACCCATACCGCATAGCAAAAGACGAGGGAATAAGAATCGTGCACCTGAGGGATCTGCTCTCAGCCGTAATAGAAGACTTACATCAGGGTATCTCCAAGGGGATGATATCAGTCAAATTCCACAATACCGTAGCCCAGATGATAAACGAGATGTGTCACTTGATAGCCGATGAAACTGGCGTCAGCCAGGTAGCCTTAAGCGGCGGCGTATTCCAGAATCGCTTACTGTTGAAAAAAACTGTCAGCTTATTGGAAAGCAGCGGTTTCCAGGTCTTTACCCACAGGCAAGTACCCTGTAATGACGGTGGCATCTCCCTGGGGCAAGCCGTTATTGCCAATTTCGCCGTGTAAAGAGTTACGGCTGCCAGCTCAGGAAGGGATAGGTGGTCTCGTCATCAACAACGATATTCCAGATATATGAAGGGTTGCGCGCGCCAGGATTGGCGACTGGGATTATGTTCCACGCCGCACCTGAGAACGTGGCGATGCTCTTCATTTCCGCCGTGGTCTTGCCCGTCCCGCCATCCGAAGTAGCTTGTCCGCTGGTCTGCGTATCCCAGAAGGAATCGCTTACGGTGCCCGGATTATCTCCCACCAGACCGCCAACACTCGAATCGCCAGTCACGCTGCCGGTGGAATAGGAATTGCGCACAGTGGCAGTATTCTCTCCCACTATGCCGCCAACATTCACCTCACCAGTGACGCTGCCGGTGGAATAGGAGTTGCTCACAGTGCCAGAAGTTGCTCCCACCAGGCCGCCAACACTGTAATCGCCAGTGACGCTGCCAGTGGAATAGGAGTTGCTCACAGAGGCGTCTTCCTCTTCATTCCATCCCACCAGGCCACCAGTACGATCAGTATAGCCAGTGACGCTGCCAGTGGAATAGGAGTTGCTCACAGTGGCCAAATTCACTCCCACAAGACCGCCAACCCACCCGGTACCGGTCACGCTGCCGGTGGAATAAGAGTTGCTTATAGTGCCCTCATTATTTCCCACCAGACCGCCAACAATGCCATAGCCAGTCACGTCAGCGTTCACCACGCCGATATTCTGGACGATTCCTCCCTCACCAACAACGCCAAAAAGCCCGACAAAATTCTCATCAGGGCGGTTGATGAATAAGTCACGTACCTCATATCCTTGCCCGTTGAAAGTCCCAGTAAATAGATCTTCCTCGGTTCCAATCGGCTGCCAGCCCTGTCCCTCATTGGCTGTCGGGCTCGCCAGCTCCGTATAACCGGCAGTGGTGGAATCGAGGTTGTTCATCAGGATGTAACTGCTGCCCAGGTTGTCCCTGACGGCATCCAAATCATTCCAAGTCCGTATTTCGGTAGGTGGAGGAGAAAGACAGCCTGCCATCCCGGCAATTAAGGCTACCGTAATCAAGAGGATGCCAAGTCTTTTCGCGTAACAGTTTAGTTTTTCCAACATCTCTAGCTTATAGTATTATTATAGCTATTATAGCACATTCTCTGCACCGTCAGGGGATCGATTTGGTGTATGAGCCACTTGGGATATCACCTCACAAACGACCCTACTTCCCTTGCCGTATAAAGAGGAAAATAAGCAGGGCAGCGATGCTTTTGGCATCGCAGATTTCGCCCGAGGCGATAAGTTGGGGTATCTCATCCAGGGAAACGCGGACCAGCTCGATGTCGTCAGTATCCTCAGCCACGAGACGACCGGGCACAAGGTCGGTAGCCAGAAAGCAATGGAGGTACTCCGTGCCATAGCCTGGGGTGGCGTAAAAGCCCCCCAATTTGTCTATTTTCCGGGGGAGATAGCCAATTTCCTCCTGTAATTCGCGGCGCACAGAGTCAATGGGCTCTTCACCGGGGTCAATGCCACCAGCAGGTATTTCCAGAAGAAACCTGTCCACTGGATGGCGGAACTGGCGAACCAGAAGGACATTATCTTGTTCATCCAGTGCCACTACAGCTATACAATCGCTGTGCTCCACCACTTCTCTGGTGGTCTTTGTGCCGCTAGCTTTCTCCACGGTGTCCACGCGTATGTTTACCGCGCGCCCGTGATAAATCTGTTGGGTAGCTAGCTTCTTTTCCGGCTTCACCATACTCTTGCGACAGCTTCAAAGGTGGCGAATAAGAGCTACCTCATCGCAGTTGGGAAACTTGGGACAGCGATAGCATTCCGCCCATACCTTCTGGGGCAGCTCCGTTTTGTCGATTAGTTGGAAGCCATGTTTTTCAAAAAAAGCCGGCTTACGAACGAGGCAAAAAACCCTGGGTATGCCTAATTCCTTAGCCTCTTCAAGACAGGCCTGGGCAAGCAAAGAGCCAATCCTTTGGTTCTGTTCCTTTTCGTCGACAGCCAGAGACCTGATTTCAGCTAAATCAACCCAGGTAACGTGCAATGCCGCACAAGCGATAACCTGACTTCCTTTCCTGACTACGAAGTAATCTCTAATATCATCATATATCTCAGATAAGGCGCGAGGCAACATCTCCCCCTTATCAGCAAAACGACTGATCATCTGGTGCATGGAGGTAGCATCGCTCACCTTTGCCCTATCAACCTTTATATCAGCTTTCATTTCTTCTTCCTCCCAATTTTTGCCACAGCGAACTATAAAAATAGTTTGGCTGGTGAATTCTTAAGAAGCGAGCTATGTGAGGACTGAGCTTCACTCTGATATTTTGCCCGTCTGATAATGGCAATTCAACTTGTCCGTCAATGCTAAGTATGACCTTTTCTCTGTGGGCAACCTTCAAATCAACTATGCTCTGCGGAGGCAGTACCAGGGCATGACTCAATCCCAGGTGGCAGGATATTGGTTTGAGGACGATTTCCTTGGATTGAGGATGAAGAATTGGTCCGCCAGATGCCAGGGAATAGCTTGTGCTCCCGGTAGCGGTAGCCACAATTACGCCATCAGCCCGGTAAGTGGTTATCGCTGTGCCATCAATTTCTGCTTCTATGTTAACCAGGCGAACTGCAACACTTCGTAGCACCACATCATTCAAAGCATGAAAGCTTTTGTCTTCAACTTGAGCCTCAAGCATGGCCCTTTCCTCGATCCAGCCTTTCCCCTTAAGCAAATCGGGCAAATTAGACAGAGCCTCATCGCCATCTATCTCCGTGATAAATCCCAGCCTGCCCAGGTTTATACCTAAAATGGGCACCGATAAAGGAATTATGATTCGAGCAACACGGAGGATAGTGCCATCTCCGCCAATACTGAGAATTAACTCCGTGCCCGCCACCTGGGGTTTAGCTTCATCCTCGTCCCTGGTTGAGCATCGCCACGAAGAGACTCCCCGAGAGGATAGAAACTCTTCCAGCTTCTCAGCTAAGTCTCGGGCTTTCTCCCGTAGAGGGTGATACAGAATACCAATACGCTTCACAGGTGAGCGAAGTGTAGCACTGGTAAATTCTGGCTGTCAAACTATCTAACATATCCGAGGAAGCAATTCCCCGGAGAGCATATCAACGATTCGGGAAGGGCCGAGCTTTGTTCTCATTACCACCTTTCCCGGGTGCTCATTGGTTACCTCGCCGATGATGGCAGCGTCTCTACCATAGCTATTTTGCTTCATTTGAGCAAGAATCTTATCGGCATCG
>DATKVL010000041.1:0-4562 GCA_035530115.1 Dehalococcoidia bacterium
GTGTTCACCACGATAAGCAATAAGAGCCATACCCCCCGGCGCCGGACAACATCGAGGATACGGCTGGCAAAGTAACCTCGCTCTGTACCAGATACCGCACCAAAGCGATAGATATCTTCGGTGGCCTCTCGCTCTATGATGTCCGCCACATCATCATGGGTGATGGTCCCAACGAGGCGCTGTTCTGCATCTACCACGGGAATTGCCAGCAGGTTATGCTCCCGGAGTTCCCTGGCTACTTCCTCGCGGTCGGTGTGGGTAGAGACAAAGGGCGGGTCTGGTTTCATGATATCGCTTACCTTGGCATCCGGGTCAGCGATGACCAAGTCTTTGAGTGAGACAGTGCCTATAAGATAGCGGCGGCGGTCCATAACATAGCACTCGTACACTGTCTCCCGGTTGATGGCCAGCTGTCGAACTCTTTCCAGAGCCTGTGTCACAGTCATGTCGCTGTGCAGGTCTACAAATAGGGGAGTCATCTCACGCCCGGCCGTTCCTTCCTCATAGCCCAGCAACTGCAAGGTGACACGTCGCTGGTCGGGCGAGAGTATCTGTAACAGTCTGCGGGCTACCTTGGCGGGTACCTCATCCAGCAACTCCGTCCGGTCATCTGGTGGCATTGATTCAAGGAAATCCCTCGCTGCCTGGTCACTGAACGCCTCGAGTAGCTGGTTCTGAAACGCTCCATCCATATAATCGAAAACAGAAATGGCAAGACTCTTCGGGAGGAGGCGAAACGCTATCACTGCTTCGTCTGCCGGTATACTGGTCAGGAGGTCGGCAATATGTGTGGGTTCTGAGTCCGCTAGCCTCTCTCGTAACGCCCTGTATTGCTTGTTTTCCAGCAACTCCTTGAATGTGTCTTCATTCAAAACTTCCAATGGCAGCCTCCCAGAGAAATCTTTGGCCATATCACGGCAAACAAAAGCCCCACGTCCGGTGGGACGTGGGGCACACGCATCTCAATCACAGACCTACACTAAAGCAAGCCCCACCACCATCGAACGAAAGTGGCAATCTGTCGCCGTTTATGGTCTGGGTCTGGGGATGATTTTATTTCCATACCTTATATCTCGTTCCAGAAAGGATTATAGCCCGCCCATACAATCATGTCAATCTAAAAACGCTGGGGTGGCAACAATATATGGATTATTGTTCAACGAGGATTGTATCGGCTCACTCTAGGCTATAGTTTGTACAATTTGCTAAGAAAAGTCTGGGTGAAAAAGTCCTTCATATTAATTTCTTAACATTTCTGCTATAACATTAGGGGGGCTTGAAGAATTACCAGGAGGTTAGGGATGGCAGGCAAAAAGGTTTTGCTAGTTGATGACGATGTAAAGACTGTAGAGTTGGTCAGGCTTTACTTAGACCGGGACGGCTACCAGGTTCTAACTGCTTATGATGGTGTTGAAGCTCTGCGTCTGGCTCGTGAAAGCTTCCCCGACCTCATTGTTCTGGACCTTATGCTGCCAGACATCGATGGACTTGAGGTCTGTCGTACCTTGAGACATGAATCCGATGTACCAATTATTATGCTTACTGCCAGGACTACTGACCAGGACAAGCTAACGGGCCTGGACCTAGGTGCCGATGACTATGTGACCAAGCCTTTTAGTCCTAAGGAACTAGCAGCTCGAGTGCGAGCAGTGCTAAGACGTCTTCCGGGAGAGCGTGGTCCTGAAGAGATTAAGAGTGGCGAACTTAGTATGAATTTTACGAAACACGAGGCGTGGTTTGCGGGTAGCCCACTGAATTTGACCAGTGTTGAATTTAAGTTACTGGGAATTCTTGCCAGGGAGCCGGGCAGGGTCTTCAGCCGGGCAAGCCTTATTGAAGAGGCTTTAGGCTATGATTTTGAAGGTTTCGACCGCACCATTGATGTTCACATACTCAACCTGCGCCGAAAGCTGGAACCAGACCCCAGCCACCCCAGATATATAAAGACGATATATGGAGTCGGCTATAAGTTTGTCGAAGGGGAACAGTGATACATCGGTTGTGGTTTCGCCTATCTGTCACTTTCGCAGTGATAATATTGGTGACCGTAGGCACCATATATTTATTCGTCAGCGAGCGCATCTCTGTCGAAATGGAAAATTATAAGAAAATAAGTGTGCAATATAGTTCTAGTCAAATAAGGTACAGACTATATCTGTTCTATATAGACAACAAAAACTGGGAGGGCGTTCAGTCCGTGGTTGAAGATACTGCAGACGTCTCCGGGACACGCATTATATTGGTTGCTGCCAACGGGACGGTCGTAGGTGACTCAAGAGGAAAAGAATTTTTAGGGACGAATTACACTGACTCATCAGAGAGTCCTATCGAACTAACCTGGAACAAGGAGCTTGTGGGAAGAGCCTACATCATTCCTGACCCGACGGCAAGGGTTTGGGCTGTTCCATTTCTAAGACTATCTGCGTCAATCAATCGCTCCCTTCTCCTGGGAGGCTCGCTGGCAATCGCCATCGCTCTGCTATTGACTTTTGTCCTGTCGCGGAGGATGACGTCACCCATCGGTGCCCTTGCCAAGGCTGCCAGACGATTGGGACGGGGAGACTTGTCCCAGAGGGTTGAATTGCAGGGCGAAGGCGAAGTTGCGGCACTGGCTCAAGCCTTTAACTCCATGGCGGCTGACCTGGAGCACGCCGAGCAATTACGACGAAATCTGGTTGCTGATGTTGCCCACGAGCTGAGAACTCCTCTTTCTAATATTCAAGGCTATCTGGAGGCAATTCGCGATCGGGTAATGAAGCCAGACGCCGCTACTATCCGCTCCCTCAATGAAGAGGCAGCTCTGCTTTCACGACTGGTTGATGAGCTCCAGGAGCTGAGCCTCGCCGAAGCCGGCGAACTGAAGCTGGTTTATCAGGCGGAAGACATCGCCAAGTTGGTTAAGCAGGCAGTAACTCCCTGGCAGCCCCAATTGACAGCAAAGGAGATATCGCTGTCCCTTGACCTGCCTGATAATCTGCCACTGGTTAACATTGACTGGCAACGGGTCAACCAGGTGCTGCATAACCTTCTGGAAAATGCGGTGGCTCACACTGGTAAGGGAGGCACTATCAATGTGGCTGCTACAACACAAGGTGACTGGGTAGAGGTTTGCGTATCGGATACTGGCGAAGGCATTCCTGCTGAGGATTTGCCTAATATCTTCGAGCGCTTCTATAGAGTGGACAAATCTCGTGCCAGAGTCACCGGAGGCAGTGGTCTGGGTCTTACTATTGCCAAGCGGCTGGTGGAAGCCCATGGCGGAACAATCACAGTCCAGAGCAAGCTGGGAAAAGGAAGCCGTTTTTCACTCACTCTCCCCATCGCGGAATAGCATTCACCATGCTGCATGCGTGATGCTTAGCTATTGAGTACAGCACCAGCCCTTCCCTTTTGTTTGGCGTTCTAGTATTATACAAGCTACATGCTTGAAAAGGATTCTATATTATGAACAGAAAGCTATTGATTGGTTTATTAGCTTTGGGTGTGATAATGCTAGTGGTAGGCTTGGTGATAGTGTTTGTGGGCTTGCCTTAGCTTAATCGCTCTCGCAATTTATTAGTCCTTCAGCTCTTCTTCTAAGTTCTTGGTCGGACACCAAACAAGTTACCATTGAACAAACATAGGCATGTTTGCCCTTCCATGTGTACATTAGCGTGTCATTGTAAGTTGAACTCTCGGTGAAACAGGTTTGACTTGCTTTGTAACATTCCGGAGACAAGTTTCATTTTGCTGTCTCAAGGCTAACCCTACCTGCATCTGTGCCCTTTTTACGGGGCAGACTGAAGAAAAAGGTTGAACCCCTACCTTTTTTAGACTCCACCCAGATTTCCCCACCATGGGCTTCCACTAGTCTCCGGCAAACCATCAGGCCGAGCCCAGCCCCTCTGGCTTGGTCGGGCCTGTTATTCTCCAGACGCTGGAATGGGCCAAAGATTCTGGCCTGCTCGCTGGAGGATAAACCCTTACCATGGTTGCTGATCCCTATGACCAAACGCTCTGGCTCTGCATAAGCTGACACTTTTATATGACTGCCAGGCGGAGAATACTTGGCTGCGTTGTCCAGAAGGTTATAGATGATGCGTTCGATTCTCAAGGGGTCACCGTTTATTGATGGCAGCTTATCGGGAATAGAGATAGAGAACCGGTGTGAAGGAGCCTGCCGTTTTATCTTATGGAGTATCTCTCTAACCAAGGTTTTAACGTCAATCAGTTCCGAATACAGGGCCAGTTGCTGAGCCTGGGCTCGTGAAAGCTCCAGCAGGTTTTCAATCAAGTGGGAGAGGGACTGGCTTTCTAGAAGGGCATCTTTGAGGAGTTGTTGTACCTCGCTTGGTGACAAGCGGTTCCACTCGGTGAGTAAAGTACTTAAACAGCCGCCGATTACAGTTAATGGTGTCCGCAATTCGTGGGATACGAGTCCGATGAACTCATCTTTAAGCTGCTCAAGTTTTTTACGTTCGGTGATATCCACAAAGGAAGCCATCATACAGAAGGGTTCGCCATCAGCATCGGCAACCAGGTTTGCCAAGACCAGCACATCAAAAGTTGACCCATCACTCCGC
>DATKVL010000042.1:0-1866 GCA_035530115.1 Dehalococcoidia bacterium
CGTTCCTAATTTCCAGGAATTAGGTGTTAATATTTATTGCTTAGACCTCGCGGAACTCCCCTTCCACCGTGCCTTCTTCTTCTCCTCCACCGGGTTCCTCTCCACCAGGCGGCGGCTGCTCTGGTTGCTGGTAAACCGATGCTCCGACCTTCTGCATAACCTGCGATAGCTCTTGCATCGCATTACGAATTACGTTTACGTCCTGACCTTGAAGAGCCGACTTCACACTGGCTATCTTAGCATCTATTTCCTGTTTTTCATCGGCGGGTATCTTATCTCCGTGGTCACGGAGAGTTTTTTCTGCGGTGTAAGCCAGGCTGTCAGCAGAATTGCGCACCTCCACTTCCTCTTTACGTTTAGCATCCTCAGCAGCATATTGGTCAGCCTCTCGTTTCATCTTCTCCACTTCCCCTTTGCTCAATCCGCTAGAGGCGGTAATAGTGATTTTTTGTTCTTTCCCCGTGCCTTTATCACGAGCGCTAACATTAAGGATGCCATTGGCATCTATATCGAAAGTCACCTCAATCTGGGGCATACCTCGTGGCGCCGGTAGAATGCCATCGAGCATAAAGCGCCCCAGTGTTCGGTTATCAGCAGCCATAGGGCGTTCCCCTTGAAGAACGTGTATTTCAACGCTTGGTTGGTTGTCACTAGCAGTGCTGAAAATCTGGCTCTTCGAAGTTGGTATAGTGGTATTGCGGGTGATAAGCGGTGTCGCTACTCCTCCTAGCGTTTCTATCCCTAGGCTGAGTGGGGTGACATCGAGAAGAAGGATTTCTCCGACTTCACCCTTAAGCACCCCAGCCTGAATGGCAGCACCTAAAGCTACTGCCTCATCGGGATTGACTCCCTTGACAGGCTCCCGGCCAAAGAATTGCTTTAAGGTATCCTGAACTTTGGGCATCCTTGTCTGACCACCGACGAGAACTACATTATTGATTTGGCTTGCCGTGAGCCCGGCATCGCTTAGGGCCTGGCGGCAAGGGCCGATACTCTTTTCTATAAGATCGGCGGATAATTGTTCCAGCTTGGCTCTAGATAATGTCATGCTGAGATGCTTGGGACCGCTGGCATCGGCAGTAATGAAGGGGAGGCTGATCTCTGTTTGAGCCACTGTAGATAGTTCCTTCTTGGCCTTTTCAGCAACGTCTTTCAACCTCTGTAATGCCATCTTGTCCTGCCTCAAGTCGATGCCTTGCTCCTTCTTAAATTCATCACATACCCAGTCCATAATCCTCTGGTCGATGTCGTCACCACCGAGGTGGGTATCGCCATTGGTTGACTTAACCTGGAAGGTACCCTCCCCTATATCAAGGATAGAAATATCGAAAGTTCCACCACCAAGGTCATAGACGGCAATAGTTTCCTCCTTTTTCTTATCCAAACCATAAGCCAGCGATGATGCTGTAGGTTCGTTAATAATGCGCAAAACGTTAAGCCCCGCTATGGCGCCGGCATCTTTAGTGGCATTTCGCTGGCTATCGTTAAAATAGGCTGGCACGGTGATTACAGCGTCGTCGACCTTCTCACCAAGATAAGCCTCAGCATCAGCCTTCAACTTTTGCAATATCATGGCTGATATTTCCTGGGGACTATACTCCTTGCCCCCCATTACCACTCGGCAATCGCCGTTGGGAGCCGCGGTAATCTCATATGGTAGGCGCTTCATATCTTCCTGAACAATGCGGTTCTTAAATTTACGCCCGATAAGGCGCTTTATGCTGGATATAGTATTCTCAGGATTGACTATTGCCTGGCGCTTGGCTAACTCTCCTACCAATCTTTCCCCACCTTTACCTATGGATACCATTGAAGGAACGAGATTGCCGCCTTCAGCACTGGGTATGATCTTAGGTTCGCCTCCCT
>DATKVL010000043.1:0-1388 GCA_035530115.1 Dehalococcoidia bacterium
TACGCCATATTGAATGCCATGAAGCCTGTCTCGCTATAGTCAATATCAATACGACCAAGGTGTACAATGTCTACCTCTGGAATCATAATCTTAGCAGCATCTTCTGCCTTAAACATTTTCTTTGTAACTGTGTCAGCATCAATCCATGCAAGCCATCCTTTGTCTTGATTGTCTAGCATCTCAAGGGCTACGTCTGTTAGTGCATATACTTTATGGCAAAAGCGAAGCGCATCCATACGGTAATTATATGGGGCTTCAGCGTAGTTACCATTCTTATCCTTGTTGCGTTCAATAAAGTTATTATGTGCATCAATACTTTCAATGTGTCGGTACTCAATGACACCATCTAAATCATTTAAAGGAAGTTCGTCAAGGCTGTCATAGCCCTCAACGTAAGCGATAAGCTTGGTGTCACTTGGCTTCCAGTTCTTAGCTACAGACTCAAGCATCATACGTGCATAGACATCCTCGTGTTTCTTATGAAAGCTTGTTACAAAGGTGTATGTCATTACATGTTCTCCAGTATTAGTTGTGTTGTTATCTCTGCTTCGGCTTGTTCCCACTCTTCAACGTAGGCTTCTTCAACAGGGCGGCTGGCCTTCCACTTATCAAACCAAGGACCTCCTGTAGTAAAGTGTACGTTCTTAGCCTCGACTTGTGGGTCAGAGAAACCGTCTAGCCAGTTCCACTCAGGATGAATAGCACCAATCTCCTCGTCCTCTAGCCATCCAAAAGAATGGAGCCACCCACCAGTCCGAAGATTAACATCGTCTACTGTAAGCTTTAAGTTAGATGGGTGACTACAATTAAATAACATAAAGCTAGACCAGTTCTTTCTGTGGTATCTCGTCTGAGCTACACCGTCCATCTTAATAGAGGACTCTGGTTCATACTTATGTTGTACGCATTGTACTGCATACTTTGTGTTCTTTCCATAGACATCAAAGATACCTGCTATGTCTGCACGTACAAACATATCGGCATCCATAAACAAAGCTAAGCCATCGTACTGGTTTAGTGCAGGTACGAGGAAGCGTGTGAAGGTAAAGTCTGTACTGAATGGTCGTCCATCAAACACATCATAGCGTTGATTAGGTTCGTGTAAGAAGACACGAGAGGCTCTACGGTACAAACCATTGCGGCGTAGTGCAGGCTCCATAAGTGGGATGATGTCATACTCTTTATTGTACTTACGAATAGAATGTGCCAGAACCTCAAAGGCTCTATGGTCACGGTCATCGTATCCAATATAAATTACGGGTCTTTTCTTCATTACATCTCCAAATAAATAATGGTGGTGAGCTAGAGGGATTGAGAGAGAAAGGAGGTTTAGCCCACCACCATATATATTATAGTAAATAAATTACTAAATGTCAAGAAGTTTTTTA
>DATKVL010000044.1:0-3836 GCA_035530115.1 Dehalococcoidia bacterium
TTGGAGCACTACGAGCATCTATATTATAAGCATTTGGTAGTGCCTTTTTCATATAGTAATCCATATATCCAGCCGGAAAATTTTCTATGTCCATCTCGGCACGTGCCAAACATGCAGCAAGAATGGTATCGTCAAACCTAAAACCAGCCGGATGAACATTGGTAGTAGCTTCAACAACGTACACACTATCAGCAACCGGATCTGTGCCATCGGCATTACCAGATTGATCGAGCCAATCGGCTACAGTAAATGTACCTGTAGATCCGGCATAACCAGTCACAGTAGCGTAACTTCCTTTACCTGTGCCGCCGATTATCCTAACTACATATCCAATGAAAAAATCATCCGGTTCTGTCCTGGTGGCATCTATAAGAGTAGTAGTAGCATCCGCTGGAGTATCTGCTACTCCACCTTCGAGGATAAAATCATTGAAGTACAGGGTATACGGAAATTCCACTGTGTCTGCTGTGCTTGGATCAGGATCTACAATAAACTCAAATCTCCTTGTTGCTAAAAGAGCATTGGATGTGGGTTCATATGGTCTGATAGCCGCCGCAGTAGGATAACCCGTATTTCGGCTAATCTCTTTACGCTCTCTGATATAACTCTCATCTCTCCATTCTATATGACCGAGATTAGAATTAGCGGCATAAAGTATTTTACCATCCACAGTTCCACCGAAATTTTCATCCATCAAATATCGGGCGGGATCGGCATCTATTACTGACAAGGATCGGCATATCCTGTACTCACTTGTGTCGTCCGGTGTAGACCCACCAGATAAACCACCGCTGAAATCGAATTTGCCACCTGATCCGGTATAGCCTGTCACTGTAGCAGTTTCACCTTCGCCAGTACCACCAATTATCTTGATCGTAAAGGTGTTGAAATAATTGTCGGCGTATGTATCAGCAATAGTAGTATCTGTAAGAGAAGTTGACGTACCTGCCTCTGCCGTTCCTGTTATAGCCGGGACAAATGTAATAGACATTATTCTACGCATCCATCTCCAGCCTCTAACCGGGGCATCATTTATGAACATCCTTATTCCGTTTGTTACCGCACGTTTACACTCATCAAGATCGTGTACGTTATTGACAGGTGGCAATGCTCTATCTGTACCAGTCGCACCGTAATATGCCGTACTTGCTGTAAGGGCAACTTCTTTTACAAGATCCGTATATGTTAAAGCTGTGGTTGGTTCAGCCATGTCAAACCTCTTTCATATTGAATATCCGCAATATGGCAGTTTCGTGTATAATTCCACCGAAGCTGTTTTTGGATATGTGAACATTAAGACATTTCTTTAATGTATCAGCTTCCTTTTCATCCAGAGTAATCATATCATTTTCACAATCACGTATTTGTTTGGCTAATGTGATGGCCTCTACAATTTCCTCTCCAGTTTTGAAAACACCCATTGCCCTAAGTAGATTACCTACCATTTCCCTAAATTTGTAAGTTTCAGTTTTATCTGTAACAGTACCTTTTTCATCCCTTATAGGATATGTTACATCAAAGTCAGCTACTTGTAATTCATATTTCTTCATATTCATCTCCATTAGTACGGGGTTAATAAATTATTCTTTAGCCTCAGCTTCAGCCTCAGCCTCAACTTTAGCCTCAGCTTCAGCCTCAGCAATTACTTTACAAGCTTCTACATATCGCGGTTCTTGCACTATATATTTGGCATGTTTTAATAACATTTTTTTTTTCCTTTCAACAAAACCCGCCCTGGCCCCCCGTACTAAACAGAGAGCCAGGTAACGGGTTAGAAACTAATTAACCTTGTAACATAAACAAAGGGCCGATGTTATCGGCATCACCTAATACTGCATAACCAGCATACTGTGATCCACGCCCTGTGGCTACAGTAACACCAAGACTTGTGTTGGCGTCGGAAATATTGCCAAAATCACTCCAGAAACCGCCGCAATAGCCGCCTTCCGTAGTCCCAAGTTTGCCGCCCTGCGGAGCAGCCCACGCGAATCCTTTTCGCTGACACCAGAAATAGGTATTTGCAGCAGTAACCTTTACAGCCGGTATGCCAGCTTTGGGGTTATAGTTCATAGTACCAGTTTGTAAAGCAGCATAAGGATTCTGATATGTTTCACAAGCTGACGTACTTGCAACAACTGCTTCCGTAAGAGGACCATCGAGATAAACCTTGAAAGCCACATTTGCCGCAGCAGCAGCATTTCCGATGATACCTCTAAACTGGACACTATTAGTAGAACCATCGAAAATACAGATATATCCACCACGCAATTCATCTTCGGTTAATACCGCATGAGTAGCAGCAGGAACAGTAACTTCTTTATCACCTACAGCAGCCGCTACACCAAATGCTGTATATGCCGTATAACCAGCATAGGTAAATTCAGCACCCTGACCGGATATACAAGCACCTGCCGACTTGGAATAAATGTATTCACGACCATCGGGCAACACAACCCGATCCCCAATATTCCACTTGGAATCTTTAATGAGAGAGGTCTCATAGATGAATCCCCAATCAGGTGCATCTATACTGCTCACAAGGCCCGCCCGATGGAGATAATTTACTTGTGCCTTACCTTTTGCCATGATAATTTTCTCCTTTATTTTTGATTACGAAACGATAGGCTTATGAATAACAAAGCCTGCTTCACGCCTGTTGGTACACAGGTTGTTATGTGCCCCATCAACAAATACTGTAAACGTAGTATGCTGTCCACGATCATACATAGGCTCACCTTCCTCCATCCAATAACCATCATGGACGTAAGGAATAAACTTCTCGAAGTTGATGCAATAAATCGGGGCAAGTAACGTAGATGTAACGGGATCAGTAACACCTACCAGTTGCGGAATCGGAACCACAGGTAAACGGTTGAGCGTGACAAGGCCACCCTCATCAACTCTAAGATTTCCAAGGACTTCCTTGCCTGTATGCTTATCGTCTTTAGCATCAGCTAAAGCCATAAGATCAGCACATACATTAAAATCAGCATATACCCGCTTTGCAGCATTTCGCTTCTGTGAGGGATCATTTACGATCAGCGGAGCTTTGAATCTGGTGTTCATAAATGCTAATCTAAAGGTTGTCAACAGAGCATTATCCACCTGGGTATAAGTAGCAGCATAATTACGCCATTTGGCCTCATTAGCTGCGTCAATGCCCGCACAGATAGTGCCTGTACTGACGTTCTGATAACGGATGGTCTGCCCGCTAAAGCCAGGCGTAGTAACATTGGCATTAAGACAGTTGATGTAATAAGGAACACCATAGGGGTTCAAATCATCGGTTGCACTTATCGGGGCAAGCCAAAAACGTGTTTCAATAAGATTAGCTAAACTCCAATAACCTTCGGTTCTCTTGACTTTCATCAAGTTGATAAATCCTTTGGCCGAGTTCTTGTTACGAAGAATTTCAAATTTATCCCAGGAAAAGTCAGTACCAATTTGTGTCCAGGGAACAAGAATCTTGCTCATAACCTGGCCAACTTTGGGTTCATCCGTATCGTAACATCTACGATACTTGGCGTTTCCGAGGGGATCAAGCATAACCTGACGCTCAATTTGTTCCCCACCGTCAACTACCATTCTTTCATTTTGATAGATCCGGCAAGCCTCATAATCTTGATTGTCCCAGGCAACTTCAAAATACTGCTTGGGAAGATCATTAAGAGTAGTTGCAATCAGATCTGCAAGTTCTGAATTTGGTATACCCATCTTCTATCTCCTTTTTATCCAAATACCTTTCTAAGTCGCTCGGCAGTCTTGGCTTCAAGTTCTTTAGCAGACATTTGTTTTCCAGAGGTATCCTCAGTCTTTTTGGAAGATGAGGAAGGTGC
>DATKVL010000045.1:0-7474 GCA_035530115.1 Dehalococcoidia bacterium
CGACTACCAATTCAAGCTGGTAAAGGCAAAACGTGAGTTTATATGGCATAGCCACGAAGAAACAGATGAAATGTTCTTCGTTGTAGAAGGTCAAATGAAGCTTGCAACTCATGGAAAGGTTTTCGAATTAGAAAAAGGCGAGTTGATAGTTGTCCCCAAAGGTGTCGAACATAAACCTATTTGTGATACAGAATGCACAGTGATGTTGGTGGAACCCTCCGGCACTTTAAATACGGGGAACGCTGGAGGTCCTCTAACAGATACAGACCTTGAATGGATTTAACGCACAATAACCTACTGATGCGGATGGCTAACAGCCGCCGCTGATTTTGACCGTTATACCAAGCATTTATCTAAAGGACACAGACGTGCCAATTGCTCTCATAAAAGTTCTCGTTCGACCCATTAGCGCCGCACGTGACAGGAACTCAGTGCCATAAGTCGGTAGCGGAGCCTCAATGAAAGGCAAATACCTCCTGGAAAAAGGCATTCCTAACATGGAAGGAGATGCTGGACGAAGGCTCAATTGAAAGTAAGCCCTTTTATAGGCTATAATGGGCAATCCAGAAAAGGAGACTATCATTGCTCAAAAACCATAACTGTGGTGAGCTGAGAAAAAACCATGCCGGACAGAAGGTAACTTTAGCTGGCTGGGTACACCGGCGTCGTGACCATGGCGGGAAAGTATTCATTGACCTGCGTGACCGGGAAGGTATAGTCCAGGTGGTATTCAATCCCCAGGTATCAAAAGAGGCATACGAGGTAGCTGGCTCGCTCCGTAGCGAGTATGTAATTCAGGTTGCTGGAGAGGTTTCTCCCCGCCCTGAAGGGACGGAGAATCCCAAATTGGCTACCGGAGATATTGAAGTCACAGCAAAGGAGGCTGTCATCCTTAATCCGTCGAAAACGCCACCGTTTTACATAAATGATGATGAAGATGTTGAAGAGTCACTTTGCCTCAAAAGCCGCTACCTGTACCTGAGAAGGCCCAGGATGAAGGACAATCTTCTCTTACGTCACAAGATGATAAAGTTCATCCGTGATTTCCTCGACGAAAAGGGATTTGTTGAAATTGAAACACCTATTTTGATTAAAAGCACGCCAGAGGGCGCTCGAGATTACCTTGTGCCCAGCCGTATCAATCCTGGCAAGTTTTATGCTCTTCCTCAATCTCCACAGCAGCTCAAACAACTTCTCATGGTAGCCGGGTTTGACAAGTACTTCCAGATAGCTCGCTGCTTCAGGGATGAGGACCTCCGGGCAGATCGCCAGCCTGAGTTTACCCAGCTTGACATGGAAATGAGTTTTATCGAAGTAAAGGACATATTGCAGCTCATGGAGGAACTTTTCACCTCGCTTGTGAAGACTGTTAAACCTGATATGCGATTACTAGAGCCCTTTCCCCACCTGTCCTATAAAGAAGCGATGGAGAAGTATGGCACAGATAAACCGGATATCAGGTTTGGCCTGGAACTCAAGGATATATCTGATATCGCCGCTAACACCGACTTTCAGGTTTTCCGTTCGGCCCTCGATAATAAGGGCAAGGTGAAGGGAATACGTGTCCCCGGTTGTGGTCATTATACTCGCCATCAGCTTGATGAATTGATAAATTTGGCGAAAAGTTGTGGTGCCCTGGGTTTGATGACCATGGCTTTTACAGGAGAGGCAATAACTTTAGATGAAGTAAAATCGGCGGCTGCTAAATACTTAACTCCTCGCCAATTGGAAGAAATAGCCGGTAGATTCGAAGCAAAGCCTGGTGACCTTTTACTTATCGTGGCTGATAAGCTGGAGATAGTTAACAAGACACTGGATGAGTTGCGCCGCGAGATGGCACAGCGACTTAATCTAGCTGATGCTGACCTGCTGGCTTTTGCCTTCGTAGTTGATTTTCCTTTTTTGGAGAGGAATGAGGCTGAGAATCGTTGGGAACCCATGCACCATCCGTTTACTGCTCCTCGAGAAGAAGATGCGCTGCTTCTTGATACAGAACCAGCTGAGGTTTATGGTCAACATTATGATGTAGTGTGCAATGGTTGTGAACTTGGTAGCGGCAGTATCAGAATTCACAATCGGCAGCTTCAAGAAAAAATATTTAACCTCCTTGGTTACAGTAAAGAAGAAACGGAAAGCCGATTTGGAGGTCTCTTAGAGGCACTGGAATATGGAGCACCGCCCCATGGCGGTATTGCCATAGGACTAGATCGTTTGGTGATGTTATTTGCCGGAGAGGGGAGCATAAGGGAAGTTATTGCTTTCCCGAAGAATCAGAACGCCGTTGATATGATGCTAGACAGCCCCTCTTACGTTGATAAGCATCAGCTTGACGAGCTAAACCTTAAACTAAAACACGAGGTTCTTCGTTCTCAATGATAAGGAATGAGACATGAAAGTAAGCACAGAAAATTTAGGGAATTGCCAGACAGTTCTTACTATTGAGGCTGAAGCCAGTGAGTTGGATAAATCACTGGACGAGGCTTATCATCATCTGGTTAATGAGGTATCCATACCTGGTTTTCGTAAGGGAAAAGCACCGCGAGCCATTCTGGTGCAGCACATAGGAAAGAAGAATTTAGTGGAAGAGGCATTGGAGTATCTTATACCACAGCTTTATAAACAGGCGATTGAGTCTCAGGAAATCGAACCCATCGCCAGACCAGAAATAGAAGTTACTCAAACTGAACCCGTGGTTTTCAAGGCCATAGTGTCTCTCAAACCTGAAATTAAGCTTGGCGATTATCATAGCATAAGGCTGGAGCCCCACCCCATAATAAAAATCGCTAAGAAAGAAGTTACTGCTGCCATGGAAGAGTTCCGGGAAAGACAAGGGGTGTGGGTGCCTGTAGACCGCTCTGTTGAGCTGCGTGACTTAGTTACTATGGACATTCAAGCCAATGTAGAAGAGAAACCCTGGTTAAATCACAAGGACATATTATATGAGGTGGATGAGGATTCACGTTCACCTGTGCCTGGATTTGCCTCTCATTTGCAAGGCATTGAGAAAAACAAAGAAAAGACTTTCAGCTTGACTATTCCTGATGATTACCCCATTAAAGAAATGAGTGGTAAAGAGGGCACTTTCAAAGTCACTATTACCGAAATAAAGGAGAAACAGTTGCCCGAGCTTGATGACAAGTTGGCTCAGGGTGCCGGCTATGATAACTTGGCTGATATGAGGAAGAAAGTGGCTGCTGATTTAAAAGCCGAAGCCGAAGCTAAGAATCGCTTAGAGTTGAGGCAAAAGGCACTTGACGCTCTGGTGGGAATTAGTGAGGTAAACTATCCCTCTATTTTAGAGGACGAGGAAATTATCGGACTTCTTAGAGACGAGGCACAGCGCTTGGGCTTTAGAGAGCTAGCGGATTATCTGAAAAAGACCAGTAAAACAGAAGAGGAACTTAAACAAGAACTGCGTCCTATAGCAAAAAAGCGGCTTACTCAAGGTCTTGTCTTGGGGAAATTAGCTGAGGAGGAAAAGATTGAAATTAATGCTTCAGAAGTAGATAATAAAGTAGATGAGATTGCCAATGATGCTGAGGATAAGGAAAAGGCAAGGCAGTTCTTCTCACTGCCCCAAGTTAGGCAATCAATTGAACAATCTCTGCATACTCAGAAGACGATGGACCGATTATTACAAATAGCCATTGATAATATTGAGAATATGACAAAGGAGGAATGATGGAAACAATATCTCAGGTTATAATTCCTACAGTGACCGAGACTAGTGCTCGGGGTGAACGTATTTTTGACATATATTCTCTCTTGCTCAGAGAGAGAATCGTTTTTTTGGGCACGCCGATCAACGACCAGATAGCCAATCTTATTATTGCTCAGCTCCTCTACTTAGAGAGAGAAGACCCGGAAAAGGATATAAACCTTTATGTTCATTGCCCTGGTGGCATTATCAGCGCTGGCTTAGCCATTTACGATACTATGCAGATTCTTCGCTGCCCTATATCCACCATTTGTATTGGTTTAGCAGCTAGCATGGGCACCGTGCTTCTTTGCGCTGGAACTAAAGGCAAAAGGTACGCCTTACCCAATTCGACTATACATCTGCACCAGGCAGTTGGTGGTGCTCAGGGGCAGGCGGCGGATATTGAAATTGCCGCCAGGGAAATCATGAGGATGCAGGAAATGATACGTAACATCATAGCTAAGCACACCGGTCAGCCGGTAGAGAAGATTGCCCACGATACCGACAGAGACTTTTATCTTAGCGCCGAACAAGCAGTGGAATACGGTATTGTAGATGAGATACTTAGCAAGCCAGCCAAGAAATAAAATGGATGCGCTACGGTTAACAGCGGCCGGGGTCTGGTCAGATTAACCCCCTGAATGGTGTTGCCTGTAAGGACTAAGGCGTCTGTTAGTTTTAACTGATTAGGATGATAGCTGGGGTGCCAGAGTGGATGGAGGCAAGCGCTACGGTTTATGCCGCAGGTGAAGCATTCGGTGGGCTGGGCAAAGCGGGCTTAATTACCATCATCGTCGTTTCCATAATCGCTGTTGTTACCCTCGTGTGGATCTTCCGTGAAACCGGAAAGCGAGAGTAAGTTATCTATATTAGCCCAGTTTGGCAGCTTCCTCTCTAACCAGATGTCGGATCCTTTTATGGATTTCCAGCGGAGTAGTTATATCCTTTTCTTCAGCTAGCCAATGAAAATGCTCTCTATCGCCGCTTCCTCCAGCTTTCTCCCTCTCTTTGACCACTCTTTCAACAGTGTGGCGCCCATCTTTCTCCCAGGCTTCCAGAACCACCCACAAATCATATAAACTTACCGATGCCAGACCCAGGGTGGAATAGGGCAAGGCGTACTCATTAGCATTGAAAGCAATGGCTAAGCCACCTGCTTTGTTCACAGCCCGAAGCATTTTGAAATCTGTGATGCTATCCCCTACCACCGTCCAACGAGAAAGCGGTTTTCCCATCCTGGTGCTAAAGTTCTCCAGCGCCTCTACCTTGCGTCTCCCCCCTACTGGTTTCACCTGGCCTATCATTCTTCCCAAGCTTGTTTGAGGCAATTTCTGCCCATAAAAATAATCCAGATATTCCTTTATTCTAGTATCGTCAGTAAAAGGATTAAGATTCACAATTTCGTGTTCTGTTTGCTCCAGTAAGGCAAATTCATCCTGACTTAATAGTTGGCGAATTTGCGCTAGGGGAAAGGAAGTACAAGCTACATTTTCACTGGGTATGCCCACTCTCTGTGTGATGGGGAAGGCATATTGTTCGTAACTAGTACTAATACAAAATATGTACCACCCTCGAGATTTAAGTTTGGAGATTAATTCAGTTGCCCCTAGGGTTAACCCAGCTTTCTGCCCCATAGCAGCGATTTGTTCCTCTTCTATTCCGTGGTAAGCAAGGAAGGGAGCGATGAGAGCAAGTGTGTCTCCCGGCTCATAGTCAGGCCGACTTTCTAAAGTCAGCAAATCATCATAACGGCTGATGACTTCGAAGATCTTGCCGCCACGGGGGAATAGCTTCATCAGCTCATAGGCATTATCTTGAGGAGCTAAAGGGCCTTCAAGGTCAAAGCAAATCAGGTTCATCCCAGACTTTTTTTTACCTCCTCATCTACCTTACCACTAAGGTTGTAGCCACTGATTAACTTTCCTTGGGCATCAATTACTTTCGTATCCTTTATGCCGACCTCACCTCGGCTCAGAGCTTGTAATGTCAAGATGATAAGAGGAAATTCTCTAGCAAGTTCTTGCTGGCGAATAATCCGAAACAACATGTCTTTGTCGTTCCTTCGCCAATATTCAGTGAAGGGCTCACCTTTAATGGAGAAGAGGCAGTAGCTAATTACTGGACCTCTATCCAGCTCAGGGGTAACCAGGTGCATCATTGCCCCGGCTGTCTCGGCTTTATTTTGTACCAACGTCCAAATTACTTCCTGCCAGCTACCCGTAGGTCCACCGGGGGGTGCCGGGTGAAGATTAATCATATTGTATTTCTGACATAGCTCTTCACCCACGATGAGCATATAGCCAGCAAGAACACAAAGGTCTGGAGCAAATGGTTCAATCTTCTTGTTTACCTCTCTATCGTATTTGATGCGCCACTCTTTCTTGATACCCAAATCCTCTTCCTCTTTAGCAGTCTTGAACTTTCTGTGAGATAAACAGACAAGAGGAATGTTGTAGCTCTGAACGAGCTCAAAGAACAAGTCGCTTTCCTTCGCCTCGCCGGGTTCTCGGTTGCTAAAAACGAAGCTAATTTTCCCATTAATGTCGCCCCTGTGGCTCTTATCTTGCACAGCTTGCAAGAGCTGCCGGGCAGCTTCATCTCTTCCTGTGGAGAGCCAACCAATGTTCAGCAAGAGCCCGCTTTACCTTCCTCGCCCTCTGTCATTCTGAGCCCTTCGCTTTTTGTCATTGCGAGCGAAGCGAAGCAATCTCCTAGCGCTCAGGGTAAACTCCGCGAGGAATCTCCAAGGATATGTTTCCTTATCTTGGCCCATGTGCTAGCAAAATGAGCTAAATAGCTGGATTTTTGCCCGAATATTTTGCCCTGAGCTAAAGAATTTAAGAAGTTGTCAGGACCATCGAATTCGGGCATTTCTACATATGCTCGACCAATTTCGCCTAAAGTATGGGCATCGCTCCCAGCGCTGGCAGCCTTTCCCTGCTCTTTGGCTAGTTTCCATGCTCTGGCGATGCTATTAGAAAACGGCGTACGAGAATTAAAAGTTTCGATAATATCGACCTGGGATAAAACTTCCGTCGAGGTTAGCACGTTAGCCTTCCAGGGCAACGACCTGCCAAATGGGTGAGGGATAGCCACTAGACCGCTTTGGCTTCGGATTCTAGATATTGTTTCCTGGGGAGACAATCCCCGGGGAACTGCTTCACTAAGAAAGAGCCCCATTATTTCACCCACAGGCGTTAAGACCTCCTCAGCAACAATTACCTTAAACGGAGCAAATTCCCTTAACTTTAAGGCGCCCGCAATGGTGTTGTGGTCAGCCACAGCAATACAATTTATGCCTAGCTTGAGGCAGCGCTCGACTATTTGCTCCAAAGGTGTTAGACAATCTATAGAATAGCAGGTATGGATATGCAAATCGGCTTTTATCAATTAGCTTACCCGTCTTGTTGTTGCCTATCGGTCATTCTGAGCGACCGAAGAATCTGCCCCTTTCGCCTGTTACCTGATTATACCAGATTCCTTAAGGTTTGCAGCTAAATTCGTTCAGCCTCAGTGTGTTAAAACTTTTGGGGAAAGGAGTCAGCATTGCTGATAAGAGCAAGGCGAATCAAGCGATATTAGCCAGCCTTCTCCAGATATCCCCCGGTCCGTGTATGGACTTTGATGATGTCGCCTGTATGAATGAAAAGAGGAACCTGGATGGTTGCTCCCGTTTCTAGCTTAGCTGCTTTAGTGCCCGCTGTGGCCCTATCTCCCTTGAAGCCAGGCTCTGTCTCCGTAACCTGAAGCTCTACCGAAGTGGGTAGCTCTATG
>DATKVL010000046.1:0-14172 GCA_035530115.1 Dehalococcoidia bacterium
GGAGCAAACAATATACGAAATGGAGATAGCCTACTGGGGGATACCGGGGGCATGGATGGGCATAAGCGGAACACAATGGGTAGGACCCTGCCTGATGATGTTCGGTACCGAAGAGCAAAGGGAAAAATATTTGCCGTTAATTGCCTCAGGTGAAAAAGATGGTATCTGGTGCACGGGTTACAGTGAACCAAATGCTGGCTCAGACTTTGCCAATATTCAGACACGGGCGGTGAAAGATGGAGATGACTATATTATAAATGGGCAAAAGGTGTGGACGAGTGCTGCCCACCGGGCAAGATGGTGCTGGCTGGCTGCCAGAACAGCCCCCAATGCCGCTAAGAAACATCAGGGGATCAGTATATTTATTGTGGACATGAAGAGTCCAGGTGTTACAGTTAATCCTATTTTGAACTATTATGGGCGGCATCACTTTAATGAAGTATTTTTCGATAATGTAAGAGTGCCAGCTTCCAACTTGGTGGGAGAGGAAAATAAGGGCTGGTATTATCTTATGCAGTCACTGGCTTTTGAGCGGCGCAGCATAGCGCCTACCACCTACGGCAGTTTAAAGAGGATTTTAGAAGAGCTAGCCAAGTATGCTGGTCAAACCGAGTATGAAGGCCAGCCGTTGTCTCAAAATCCTGTGATTCGTACCAAGCTAGCTGATCTGGCTATCGACCTGGAAGTGCTGAAGATGTTTGCCTTTCAGCTTGCCTGGCGGATAAGTCAAGGTCAAATTCCTGTCTATGAGTCTTCAAGGAACAAGATAATGGGTGATGAGGTGATGAGACGGGGGGCTATCACTGGGGCGGAGATTTTAGGAATATATTCTCAGGTTGACCCGGATTCCGAATGGTCTAAACTCAATGGCACCATACAGGGTGCGTATCTGGGATTTCCTGGTCAGGCAATCGCGGCGGGCACTGCTGAAATCGAAAAAAGCATTATTGCGCAATTTAGACTGGGATTACCCAAATCATATTGAAGTTTTTTAGAGTTTGCTTAATAACATGTCCCTGTTGTTGTGAGTAGAGAGAAGAATCTAAACCCTCCACTATGTTCAGGGTGATAAAAAGGTAGGCTTTTTAAAGGGGTTATCATGGATTTTAGTTTTACAGAAGAGCAGGACATGCTGCGGATTTCGGCCAGAGATTTTCTGGCAAAGGAATGTCCCAAAGCTAAGGTCAGGGAGATGGCTAAGGATGAAAGAGGCTATGACCCGCAGATGTGGCACAGTATGGCAGAACTGGGCTGGATGGGGCTCATCTTTCCGGAAGAATATGGCGGCATGGGTGCCAGCTTTATGGACCTGGTTATCTTGATTGAGGAGATGGGAAGAAATATCCTGCCCGGTCCCTTCTTCTCCACTATCGCCCTTTGTGCTCTGCCTCTACTTGAGTATGGAAGCAGTGAGCAAAAAATTAAGTTTCTGCCACGGATAGCTAAAGGCGAGGCTATCTGGACTTTCGCTTTAGCCGAGTCGTCAGGCAGATATAAAGCTTCTGAGGTAAAACTTCGTGCTGTATTGGAGGGGACAAATTATGTTCTCCAGGGGTACAAGCTCTTTGTTACCGATGCCCATGTAGCTGATTATATCCTGGTAGTGGGCAGGACCGGAGAGAGTGAAAGACCCGAGGACGGAATCACACTGTTTATGGTGGATGCCAGGGGACCAAATGTGAAGATGGAGGTGATCCCGACTATAGGCGGTGACAGGCAGTTCAAGGTCAGCTTTGATAGGGTAGTGGTGCCCAAGGATAATATCTTGGGCAAGATAGGCAATGGCTGGGATATAGTGGGCTTTATATTACAGCGGGCTGCTGTGCTGAAGTGTGCCGAGATGTCCGGAGCGTGTCAGGCTGTTTTGGACATAACCAGCAGCTATGCCAAGGAGCGGATTCAATTTGACCGGCCGATCGGCTCTTTTCAAGCGATACAGCACAAACTGGCCGACATGTTGATTGATGTGGAGGCGGTTCAGTATTTACTTTATCAGGCAGCGTGGGGAATAAGCGTTGGTTCACCATTGCCTTGGCAAATTTCCGCAGCCAAAGCTAAAGCCAATGAAGCTTACCAGCGAATTTGCATTGAGGCTATTGCTGCTCATGGGGCTATCGGATATACCATGGACCATGATATTGGTCTCTATTACCGTCGTGTCAAGGCGGCAGAGTTTGCTGCCGGCGACACTGACTTGCACAGGGAAGTGATAGCCACTGGGCTGGGGCTTTAGTTTTGCCAGATGAGTAATAACCGGGCTACATCCTAACCAATTTTGGTTACTTTTTATGAGATTTAACAAATTCTGCTTCGGTTAAATATTAGGTGATTTGAATCGGCTATTGACAAAATTAAATGATGGTGTTATACTTACTAGTTTGCGTTATGTTTCCATTCCCTTTTAGTCTTGTCACCTTAAATTTTCCTAGTTAATGTCTTCAAGAAATTGTTTTGAAGAATCAGGGTCGTTTCTTCTATGCTTAAACATAAGTTACTGAAGTCTTTCGCTAAATTGCCCGAGACTTTAGAAATACCTGACCTTATTCATGTTCAGCTTGATTCCTTTCGCTGGTTTCAAGAAGAAGGTTTGAGGGAGCTGTTTGAGGAAATCTCACCAATTCAAGATTATACTAACACCAGGCTAGAATTACACTTCGTTGATTATGAGTTTCGAGAGCCTCAGCATTCTATTTCTGAGTGTCTTGAGCGGGGCCTGACTTATTCCTCTCCTATTCATGTTACTGCACAACTAGTGGTAAAGGAGACGGGGGAGATCAAGCAGCAGGAATTATACTTTAGTGATTTCCCTTTAATGACGGATGCCGGCACTTTTATTATTTCTGGAGTAGAGCGGGTAGTAGTCAATCAGTTAACGCGTTTTCCTGGCGTTTATTTCACGTTGAATAGGGATTCTTCAAGTGGGCGGGAATTGTGTTTTGCCAAGCTTGTTGCTGAACATGGGGCATGGCTTGATTTTGACACTTCTAATCGAGACGTAATTTCGGTCAAAGTGAGTGGCAAACGGAAGATACCGATTACTACTTTGTTGCGTGTCATAGGCTTTGAGAGCGATGAGGCGTTGCTTTCCCTTTTCCAAGATGTAGATAACTCGCCTGAGCATGCTTTTCTCCGCTCTACAATAGAGCGAGATCCCTTGATCAAAAGCAAGGCTGATGCCCTGTTCGATATTTATAGAAAACTATCTTCTGGTGAAGCTCCTAGTCTTAGTAGTGCCCAGGCCTTGCTGAATAATTTCCTATTTAATCCTCGCCGCTATAGCCTGGGCAAAGTTGGTCGTTACAAGCTTAATAAAAAGTTAGGTCTTGACATCCCTGGGAATTGTACTGGCTTAACCCCTGAAGATTTGGTGCAAATAGTCCGCCGTATTATTTCAGTTAACATTGGCAAGGAAACTCCTGATGACATTGATCATTTAGGCAATAGAAGGGCCCAGGCAGTAGGTTTTCTAATACAAAAGCAATTTCGTATTGGCTTATTAAGGTTGGAGAGAGCTATTAAAGAGCGGATGAGTATTCTTGGCCCCGAGGCGGCAACTCCTGCTGCTTTGATCAACATTCGCCCTGTAGCAGTTGCTATAAGAGAGTTCTTTGGCCGGTCACAGCTATCTCAATTCATGGACCAAACTAATCCGCTAGCTGAGCTAACTCACAAGCGTCGTCTTTCTGCCATGGGTCCTGGAGGCCTCTCAAGAAAACAGGCTGGATTTGAGGTTCGTGATGTACATCATTCTCATTATGGCAGGATTTGTCCTATAGAAACACCTGAGGGGCCAAACATTGGTCTTATTGGCTCTCTAGCTACTTACGCTTCAGTTAATGGGTATGGTTTTATAGAGACACCATACCTCAGAGTTATCCACGAGGTCCCCAATACTGCGGAAGAGTTGACGGGAAGAACAATCGGGGAGGATATAGATAGTGAGGGCAAACTTGTGGCCAAGGTTGGAACGTTAATCACGAAGAAGCTTGCACAAAGCTTATCTTCTCTTCCGGCTCGGAATATTAAGGTAAATCCTTTTGTTTCTAGCCAAATTGCTTACCTGACAGCCGACGAAGAAGATCAATATGCCATTGCCCAAGCCAATGCTCTCCTTAATAAAAGGAATGAATTTGTTTATGACAAGGTTGAGGTTAAGAGGGGGAACAGATATTTCAAGGAATCAATAGATGGAGTAAACTTTATCGATGTTTCACCAAAACAGCTATTTGGTATAGCTGCTTGTCTTATCCCCTTTCTTGAGCATGATGATGCTAATCGGGCTTTAATGGGCTGCAATATGCAACGACAAGCGGTGCCATTATTACGTCCCGAGTGTCCTTTGGTGGCCACGGGTATGGAAAGAGAGGTGGCTAAATATAGTGGGCAGGTGATATTTGCCCCTGACGATGCTGTAGTTACTTCGGCGACAAGCTCAAGAATAGTAATCAAAAATGGAGGAGGCGAAGAGCAATCGTTCGATTTAATCAAGTTTGCCAGAACTAATCAAGGGACATGCATCAATCAGCATCCTATTGTAAACAAAGGCGATAAGGTTAAGAGAGGGCAGGTGTTGGTAGATAGTTTTTCTCTAGATGGTGGAAACCTCGCTTTGGGACAAAATGTTATTTGTGCTTTTATGAGCTGGGAAGGGTATAACTTTGAGGATGCCATTGTCATCAGCAGAAGGCTGGTTAAAGATGATGCCTATACTTCCGTTCACATTGAAAAATATGAGATAGAGGAGCGTGATACTAAGCTTGGTCCTGAAGAAATCACCAGAGATATACCTAATGTAAACGAAGAGAGCCTCGCTAACCTTGATGAAATAGGTATTGTACATATCGGAGCTGAGGTGAAGCCCAACGACATTCTGGTTGGGAAGATTACTCCCAAAGGTGAAACTGAACCTTCAGCGGAAGAAAAATTGTTACGGGCTATTTTTGGTGAAAAAACACGGGAAGTGAAGGATAGTTCTCTCAGAATGCCATCAGGAGAGTGGGGAAGGGTGATCAGGACTAAAGTCTTTTCTCGTGACAACCATGATGAATTACCTGCTGGGGTGAACAATCTTATACAAGTGTGGGTTGCTCAAAAGCGCAAAATCTCAGTGGGAGATAAAATGTCAGGGAGACACGGCAATAAAGGGGTCATTTCTATCATATTGCCTGAGGAAGACATGCCATTTTTGCCGGATGGCACGCCTGTAGATATTATCCTTAATCCTCTCGGTGTTCCCTCCCGTATGAACATTGGGCAGGTTTTTGAGGCTCATTTGGGTTGGGCAGCTCAGACACTAGGTTTCCAGGCTATTAATCCTATTTTTGACGGAGCTGATGCCCTGACTATCGAGGATGCCTTAGCCAAGGCCTGGATAGCTTGGAAAGCTGGTGCTGTTAACTTTAGCCCTGAAGACCCCGGAAGTGCCAGGACCGATCTAGAGAAGGTCGGAGAATGGCTTTCTCGTCATGGTTTTGATGCCAAGGAAATAATGGATGAAGAGCATAAAGGTGTGGCCAGGAAAGCCTCTCTCTGTCTGTGGCTTGAGGAACTGGGCATAGCTGATAGTCATCAACTTAGAGCTCTCGGTGATGAAGATTTAGAGCAGATAGTACAAAAAGTTTATAAAGAGCGAAAGCTCTATCCTCCTATTTTTGGCAAAATGGAACTTCGAGACGGGAGAACTGGCGAACTGTTCGACAAGCCGGTAACTGTGGGCAATATATATATAATGAAACTGATTCATCTTGTTGGTGACAAGGTACATGCTCGTTCCACCGGTCCATACTCGCTCATCACCCAGCAACCATTGGGAGGAAAAGCTCAGTTTGGTGGTCAGAGGTTTGGTGAGATGGAGGTATGGGCATTGGAAGGGTATGGCGCCGCTCATACACTTCAAGAGATGCTCACAATAAAGTCAGATGATGTGATGGGACGGGCTAAAGCTTATGAGTCTCTTGTTAAAGGCGAGGATATTCAACAACTCGGTATTCCAGAATCGACCAAGGTTTTGTTTATGGAGCTACGTAGTTTAGGTTTTGCTGTTGAACTACTTAGCGAGGGGGAAAATGTCTCAATTTGATGGCATTAATGGTATTCGAATAAGTCTTGCCTCACCGGAACAAATCAGGAGCTGGTCTCATGGTGAAATAACTAAGGCGGAGACGATAAATTACCGCACTTTGAAGCCAGAGAGAGATGGTCTATTTTGCGAAAAGATTTTCGGCCCTGTTAAAGATTTTGAATGCCACTGTGGCAAATATAAAAAGGCAAGGTATAAAGGAGTTATTTGTGATAAATGTGGTGTTGAGATAGCTCATTCCAGTGTACGCCGGGAACGCACAGGGCATATAGAACTAGCTGCGCCAGTTACCCATATCTGGTTTGTTAAGTTAGTACCTAGTCGGCTCGGGCTGCTCCTTGATCTTTCTCCACGAGACTTGGAGAGCGTCATCTATTTTGCTCGGTATATAATCATCTCTGTTGATGAGGAGGCCAAACAGAAGAAGCTCCGCCAAGTTAAGGAAGAGGTGGTTCGAAAAATTGCTGAGCAAGAGGAACGCCTGAACAAGAAAATCGAAGAATTGGAAGCCAAGGGCCTGGAGGAAGAGCTTAAGATAAAAGAGGTAAACCAGCTTCGTGCTAGAGTTACAGAAAAGAGGGAAAGACTTGAAGAAGAGCTGAAGGCAAGCATTGCAGAGATAGAAAGTCTTCAGCCGCGAAAATTGCTTAACGAAGAAGGATACAGGAAACTTAAAGATAAGTATGGTGATATTTTTGAAGCTGGCATGGGGGCTGAGGCTATTCTACAGGTATTGAAGCAAATTGATGTGGATGCTTTGCACCAGGAACTTCGTGAGCAAATTCGTAGCACCTCGGGAGGATATCGTAAGAGGGTTAGTCAACGGCTACAATTAGTTGAAGCTTTTAAGCTCAGTGGGAATAAGCCTGAGTGGATGATTTTAACTGTGCTTCCTGTATTACCTCCGGCGCTTCGTCCTATAGTTCAGTTAGATGGTGGTCGCTTTGTTATTAGCGATCTTAACGACCTCTATCGGAGGGTTATTAATCGTAACAACCGTCTCCGCCGTCTTATGAAGTTAGGTGCGCCGGAAATAATTATTCGAAATGAGAAACGCATGTTGCAAGAAGCTGTTGATGCTCTTGTTGACAATGGGCGAAGAGGGCGCGCAGTTACCACTGGTAATAAGCATGCCTTGAAATCTCTTTCTGACATTCTGAAAGGCAAGCAAGGACGGTTTCGGCAAAATCTTCTCGGTAAGCGAGTAGACTACAGCGGGCGCTCGGTCATTGTTGTTGGGCCTAAGCTCAAACTTCATCAATGTGGTTTGCCACGCTACGTTGCTTTGGAGTTATTTAAGCCTTCGGTTATGCACAAACTCATAATTAATGGGTATGCCAATAACCTGAAGAGTGCCCGGCGCTTGGTGGAAAAAGGTAGCCCTGAGGTTTGGGATGCACTGTATGAAGTAGTTAAGGAGCGTCCTGTATTGCTTAATCGTGCTCCCACATTGCATCGGCTTAGCATTCAAGCCTTTGAGCCCGTGTTAATCGACGGCAATGCCTTTCAGCTCCACCCCTTAGTTTGTACCGCCTTTAATGCCGATTTTGATGGCGACCAGATGGCAGTTCATGTGCCATTGTCCAAGGCTGCGGTAAAGGAAGCCAGGGAGCACATGCTTAGTCCTTATAATATGTTGCTACCAAGTTGTGGTGAACCTGTGACAACACCCACCCTAGATATGGTTCTGGGCTGCTATTATCTTACCATTTCGAGGCCTGGAGCCAAAGGAGAAGGGAAAATTTTCAGCAGTTTTGGCGAGGCTAAGTTAGCTTACGAACTTGGCATTATCGAACTTGGTGCCGAAATTGTTGTGCGAGATCCTTCGCTTCGTTCAGATGGGGGGAGGATAAATACTACAGTGGGCAGAATTATATTTAATGATGCCTTACCTCCGCAACTTCGCTTTTACAACAAAATAGTAGATAAGGCTTCCTTAAGGGCATTAGTCTCTGATTGCATTCGTCTATTGGGTAATGAAGGGACTGCGGGTGTCCTCGATAGACTTAAGGAATTGGGGTTTGACTATGCTACAAAGTCGGGCATTTCCGTCTCTATGGATGATATTGAAGAGCCTCCAGGCAGGGCCAAACTTCTTAAAGAGTCCGATGAAAGAGTTAGCCTTATCGAGGATCAATTTAACCGAGGTTTGATTACTGAGGGTGAAAAATATGAGGGCACAGTTCAAGTGTGGATGGAGGCTACAGATAAGGTTGCTGAAGATATATCCCAGTCACTAGACCCTTATGGTAGTGTCTACATGATGGCTACGTCGGGTGCCAAGGGGAATATTTCTCAGATTAGACAAATGGCAGGGATGCGCGGGTTGATGACCGACCCCTCAGGAAGGATAATAGATTTTCCCATTAAATCGAGTCTCCGTGATGGACTGACACCCATGGAGTATTTCATTTCTACCCATGGTGCTCGTAAAGGGTTAGCTGATACTGCCTTGAGGACATCAGATAGTGGTTATCTTACCAGGCGCCTTGTCGACATAGCCCAAGATGTCATTGTAACTGGAATAGATTGTGGTACCACCGAGGGGGTTTGGATATCCCGGGAAACTACAGATGTGTCCCTTCCTCCGTTTGAAAACCGGATTACTGGCTACTTAGCGGCAAGCAAGATTGTTGATCCAGGTACAAATGAGGTCATTGTTGATCGTAATGAAGAAATTGACGAAGATAAAGTGCAACAAATTATCGGGGCCGGCATTACCCGGGTACACGTGAGGTCGCCTCTTACTTGCCGTTCTCGATTTGGCATTTGTCGGAACTGCTATGGAAGGGACTTGGGAAAGAAGCAATTAGTAAAGATTGGCACCGCTGCAGGAGTTATTGCTGCCCAGAGCATCGGTGAGCCTGGAACTCAGCTCACTCTGCGCACTTTCCATACAGGGGGCGTAGTAGGTGTTGATATTACCACTGGACTGCCTCGTGTAGAAGAGCTTTTCGAGGCGAGAATACCAAATGGCAGTGCCATCATTTCTGAGATTGATGGGACTGTTGAAGTAACCCATACTGATGGAGCAAGCGTAGTCGAGGTCATTAGCTCTGAATTCTATTTGGATGAGTACCCAATTCTGCCGCGAGCTAAGCTAGCTGTAACTGATGGGCAATCGGTGGATGCCGGTAGCATCCTATTTTCTCTGCCAAAGAAGACTAGCAAGAAATTACCAGCTGTTAGCTATGGTGAAGCAGGGCAATCTCCATCTTTAGTAGCTAGAGTAGCTGGTCAAGTCAGCATTGAGGATGACCGTGTTTATGTTAGGCATGAAGAGAGGGAGGAGCGGGAATATAGCGTCCCCCATGGTACATATTTGCTTGTTCGATCAGGAGATAAGGTCAAAGCGGGCGATAGGCTTACTAGAGGTCCCGTTGACCCTCATGATATCTTGCGTGTTATGGGCAAGGATGCAGTCCAGCAATATCTGATTGATGAGATACAAAAAGTATATCGCACACAAGGGGTGACTATACATGATAAACATATTGCCGTCATTGTTCGGCAGATGTTGAGCAACGTGAGAATTATTTCCTCAGGAGATACGAAGCTTCTGCCTGGTGAGTTAGTTGGTCGATTTGACTATGAGGATATAAATGCCAAGGTGTTGGCTGAGGGGGGTGAGCCAGCAACGGCTCAAGCTGCGTTTCTCGGGATAACCAGAGCTAGCTTAAGCAAGGACAGTTGGCTAGCAGCTGCTTCTTTCCAAGAAACCGGCCGTGTTCTTGTTGATGCCGCGATCAAAGGCAAGGTGGATGGGCTTCGTGGTCTCAAGGAGAATGTTATTCTCGGTAAGCTTATCCCATCTCGGGTTCTCTCTGTGAGTCCTGATGATGAGAAACAGTTGAAGGGGGGAAGTCTGGATGAAAAGGAGACTGCGCCTTTAGAATTAGAGAGCTAGTAAAATTTTAACTTCCAAAGGTTAGCGATGAGGCTTATTTCAGGTAAAACAGCAACCGAGGATAATTTTATTGACTTTGACCTTCGTCCTAGACGCCTTAGTGAATTCATAGGGCAAGAAAAAGTTAAAGATAATCTACGAATAGCTATTCTCGCTGCTCAGAAAAGAGGCGAGCCACTAGATCATATCATTCTTTATGGTTCTCCCGGTTTGGGAAAGACTACCCTTGCCTTCATCATCGCTGCTGAGATGAGAGTTAATATTAAAGTTAGTTCCGGGCCGGCGATAGAACGCACTGGAGACTTAGCAGCTATTCTTACTAATCTGCATGAGGGGGATATCCTTTTTATTGACGAGATACACAGGCTTAGCCATATAATAGAAGAAAAACTCTATCCGGCAATGGAGGATTTTGTTTTTGACATCTTTTTAGGGAAAGGTCCAGCTGCTAGAAATTTACGGTTGAATTTGCCCCGCTTTACCTTAATCGGGGCTACTACGCGCTTTGCTCTACTGAGTCCTCCCCTTCGCGATAGATTTGGGGTGACATATCATCTTGATTTCTACGACGAGGCAGCAATACAGACGATTTTGGAGAGGTCAGCAACTATCCTCAAGGTGAAAGCAGAGAGAGAGGGGCTTGTCCCGATTGCCCAACGTGCTAGAGGTACTCCTCGAGTGTCCAATCGTCTCTTAAAGAGAATAAGAGATTATGCTCAGGTCATGGCAAATGGAGTGGTCACCAAGGAAGTAGCTCTGGAAGGACTTTCAAAGCTGGAGATAGATTCTGTGGGCTTGGATGACATAGATCATAGAGTGTTGCATACAATAATTGACAAATTTGACGGTGGTCCTGTAGGTCTAGATACCATTGCTGCTTCTATTAACGAGGACGCTGATACTATTATGGATGTTTACGAGCCGTATCTTCTTCAGTTAGGTTTTCTGGAACGGACACCTCGTGGCAGAGTAGCCGCCAGGCTAGCTTATGAACACCTGGGGCTGCCTTACAAAAGGGATATTCAGCCCCAACCTAGCTTGTGGAGCCAGAAACAGAGTTAATCTTCGGCTCTTTAGTACCCCACGGAAAATCCACTTCGCTCCCTTGACCCCGCAAAATCTTTGATTTTGCGGATGGATTTCATGGAACCCCTGAAATGCCACTGGGTAAATTTTGGGGATACTGAAGAATGAAGTTTTTCAGGGATGACTATTGGTATGCTCTGGCTTGCATCCATACCGGGATGGCAAAGGCGAATAACGAAAAGAGCAATATCAGCCAACCCCAGGAATTAATGTTCCCTCGGCTTGCCATTGTTACCGAGAGTAAGATTACAAGAGGTGGAATTAATAAACTAATAATTTTATGCCTGCGCGGCTTGAGGCGGATGAAGGCGATAGTTGCTCCTGCCAAAGCAATAAAACTAATAACTATCCCAAGTGCATTTGTTTGCAATCGTGCTATCCAGTCACTTGCCAAAAGCTCATTTCCTGTGCCCAGGGATGAAAACCAACTGAATGTCACAAGCATAGGGGCTAGCATCAGTGATGCGTATAGCCAATCCCGCCTTGCAGTTTGTCTCACTATATAAATAAAAACAAAGAGAGCCAAGGGGATATAGATGAGCGCTGCTATCCAGCCCCAACCTTGGGGAAGGGAAAGAAGCAATATCCCGGTAATTACTACTGGCATAAGATAGTATCCTAACCAGGGGAAGAGCCATATTGGCTTACCTCGATGCCAACCATAAATTGCTATGCCAACGGTTAGCGCTAATATAATTGACACGTAGACGATATTTTGCCAGTAATATGAAGTAAAGAGCAGAGCAACCAGAAAGTGGGGCAAGGCACTGAAGAGCGCTTCTTTCCAGCTACCTTGAGCATGTGTTTCATAGATTTGCTGGGCAATTAATTCAGGGGAGCCCAAGGATTGTACCGCAATTTTGCTTGCCTCCTCTCTGCTTAGCCCATTTTCTTCTAGCTCCTGAGTTTTATCTTCGAGATGTGTGTAAAGCTCCTCAGCTACGCCGTCCTTTATAGTCTGGTCGATGTGGAGGCAATCTTTAAATCTGTTTAAATAATGGCTTATGCTACTCATCATTTTAGCCCGAGGTTGTTTCCGTTTGTATAACTGCTGTAACTGCCGTAGAAAAATCCTGCCATGTAGCTAACCTGTTAGCTAGGACCTGCTGTCCCCTTTCAGTTATGTAGTAATAACGTCTTTGTTGTCCATTAGGCAGTATCTGCCATTTACCATTGATAAGGTTGTCTCGCTCTAAGCGGTGGAGAGCGGGATAAAGAGTACCTTCTTTAAACTGAAAATACCCATTACTCCTTTTCTCCAGTTCCTTTACTATTTGGTAGCCATAGGTAGGCTGACGCCTAATTAAGCAGAGCAGTAAAGAATCGGTATTTCCCTTCAATAACTCACGCCCATAGTTCATCCTTGCACCTCATTCAGTATGTTAGCTTCTCTTTCAATATAGCATTGCTTAACCTAAGTGTCAATACCAGTGACAATAGTGGCCTTGTTTTAGTTGCCGCAGTGAGCTTTAATCGCTAAAATATCTTTTCAGACAAATGTATCGCGGCACGAAGGATTATTACTCTATTCTTGGTGTTTCTGAGAAGGCTAGTCACGGGGAAATAAGACACGCTTTCAGAAAGCTTGCTATGAAATATCATCCCGACAAAAATTTAGGAAATGAGAAGTGGGCCGGGGAAAAATTCAAGGAAATCAACGAGGCCTATGCCGTGTTGGGCGACGAAGTGAAGCGACAGGAATATGATAGAATGAGACAGGCCGGTTTTGCTGGATATGGTGATCAATATGCTGATGGGCGCTATTACAGCCAAGAGCAGGTGTTTGCGGATGCCTTTACCAATCCCTATTTATTTCAAGAGCTAGCAAGGATGTTTCAAGAAGCTGGTTTGAGGTTTGATGAAGGATTTGTGGACAATTTGTTCTTTGGTGGCAGAGGTTTTATTTTCAACTTCTCAGGTCAACCATCAGAAAGAGATTGGTTCACATCGACTCCGGAGTATAGACCACCTTTATTATTACGACTTTTCGGCAAGGTCATCAGGTTTACCCTTAAGAGAATGCTAGGTGTGCAGGAACTCTCCTGGCAGAGCAAGGGAGAGGATTTGTACCATGAAATCTATCTCTCTCAGGAAGAAGCTGCATCCGGTGTTGATAAGAAGATAAAATATAAGAGAGGCAAAGAAAAGAAAAAACTTATAGTCAAAGTCCCACCAGGAGTTACCCAGGGCACGAGGGTAAGGCTGAGGGGAATGGGATTGGAAGGGAAGACTCCCGGTGACCTCTTCATTACTGTTAAAATTAAGAGTTAGCGGACATGGTTGGGTTCGAAGATTTTATTGACGTAGTAAAGAAGACAGAGACTATGCAGGCTCTCTACCAGAACCTGGAGAGGGAGCCGGCGAAGCTCTTGGCCGCTATTTGCCGGGAGTATGAAGTGACTAACAAAGCAGTGCCTGACCATCACCTTAATTTGGCCGGGTACTTTGGCGAGGCAATGTTGAGGGCATTGGTATCGGCAAATTTAGTTACCAGGGAACGAGAAGACAGGTTCTCCCTCTACGGCTACAAGCCGACTGAGATGGGGCTTAAGTATTACAAGGCCATGCTTAAAGAAAAGAAAATCTAGTGTACAAGCTCATCGATACTCATGCTCATCTTGACGAACTGAAAAGCCTCGATTTGAAGCTCGAGGAAGCTAAAAAAGCTGGCATTATTGCCATAGTAGCTGTGGGGTCGAACCACCAATCGAATATAAAAACGCTGGAAATATCGCAAAAACATCACCGTTTTGTCTATCCTGCTTTAGGCTTACATCCCTGGGAGCTAGCTAATCTGGGAACCTTTGAGATAGATGATAATTTGCGATTTATTGAGCAAAATATTGCTTCAGCGGTTGCTGTTGGTGAAATAGGTCTGGACTATGACAAGAGGGTGTTGAAGGTAGCGTCCAAGGAATTGCAGAAAGAAGTTCTTGGTCGGCTTCTGAATATAGCTAAGAAATATGCTAAGCCAGCGATAATTCACAGCAGATATGCCTGGAAGGATGCACTACACCTGATTCAGGATGTCAGCATGGATAAAGCTGTTTTTCATTGGTTCACTGGCTTTTCCAGTGTTCTTAGGGATATAATTGATGGT
>DATKVL010000047.1:0-28131 GCA_035530115.1 Dehalococcoidia bacterium
TGTTGGCTGATATCTATGCGAGTATTGCTCCTGAGTACGCCACACCCTCTGGAGGAGAGCCCAGTCCCTCCCCTCTCTTTAAGTTATTTGGCCAGTGTCCTGGATCAAGAGGGTATCGAGGTCAAGATTCTGGATTTCCTGGTGACCCAGTACCATCCCAAGAAGCTGAGGCGAGAACTGGAGGATTACCGACCTCAGCTTGTCGGCGCCACTTGCGTTACCCTGAACTATCCCATTGCCAGGAGGATGCTCAAGGCATGTAAAGCTTTCGACCCATACATCTTCACCGTTATCGGCGGTCCTCACGTTACCTTTGCTCTGGAAGAGACACTGCTTCAGTCACCATGGATTGATGCCGTAGTCATCGGTGAGGGGGAGAGAACCCTGGTCGAACTGGTCAGGGCAGTGGAAGAAGACAAAGACATCCACCAGGTGCCCGGGATTGCCTTTGCAGATGGAGGCATGGTGGTAAAGACACCCCCCCAAGCTCGCATTGAGAACCTCGACCAGCTACCTTTACCAGCACGCGAGTTGTTGCCCATGGCGAGGTACCGCGCCCTGGGCACCCCGTGCACGGTAATAACCAGCCGTGGCTGCCCCTTTAGCTGTATCTTCTGCTCAGGACGTCGGATGTTTGGTCCCAAAGTCCGTTTCCGCAGCCCCGGGCTTGTGGTGGATGAGATTGAGAAACTACAGTGTGATTTTGGGCTTGTAAAAATCAACATTGTTGATGACACCTTTACCCTCAACCATCACCACACCCGAGCGGTGTGCGAGGAAATGCTCAGGCGTAACCTGAAGATGAAATGGAGCGCTTTTGCCCGGGTGGATAGGATTAGCGAGGACCTGGCTCAGCTAATGAACCGGGCTGGCTGCGAATGGGTACTATTTGGCGTTGAGTCGGCGGATGAGGGAATTCTGAAGACCATAAGGAAGGGAATCACCCTCGACGGGGTGCAGCGCGGGGTAAAGATAGCCGCCGCGGCCGGCATCAACGTCTTTAATTCCTTCATTCTCGGACTTCCCGGGGAAAGCTGGGATACGGCCCTCAAGTCTATGGCCTTTGGCGACGAGCTTTATCACAAATATGGCGCCAAGTATGGCTTCCACATGCTGTCCCCCCTCCCCGGAACCGAAGTGTATGAGAGAGCTAAGGACTATGGCATTCGCATCCTCAGCCGAAACTGGGCACGCTATAACGCCAACGAGCCCATCACCGAGACAGCAACTATGAGCACAGAGATGATAAAAGAAGCCATGGCTATCTATAATCGGGGGATAGAAGTTGCCTGGGACGATATAAAGCGCCGGGCTAAAGGCGGAGATGCCCAGTGCGCTGAGATAATCGAAGGAAAGGAAAGAGAGGAATTCGTGTGGACTCTGCTTCAGAGAGATGTCATCGAGGGGCTCGGGGTTGTGGCACCAGCCACCGTCCTGAATCCCAGTAACGCCGAGGCCGAATTAGCCCGCCGTGTTTCCCGGAAGTTAGGCCTCGACATCGAGGTAGCCCAGCGGCGAATGAGCGAATTGATAGCCAAGGGAGTTTTGCGGCTGGAGCCGAAGGGAAATAGCCTGCGGTGGCAGTGGAGCGATACTCAAAAGCTCAAGCTGACCAGCGAGATTACACCTGCTACATCTTGCCAAGCTTGATGCTCACTTGTGGCAAATTCCCGAGAGTTCTCCCTCTATCCATGGTGAGCCGCGCATGATATATAGAAGGTAGAATCTCTTACAAAACCTTCAGTCTTTCTCTTCCCTAACCAGAAAACCAAACAACAAGGACTCACATGTAAAGTACTTGACATTCCTGGCCGACGGTCATAGACTTTGACCTACGGGGAGGGGCGTTCATCATGAAGTGTCCAAAGTGCCAACAAGATAATCTCGAGGACGCCCAGTTCTGCATAGAATGCGGTGCGAGGTTTCTGGCAGACGTGCCCTCTCAATGCCCAGCCTGCGGCGCCGAACTACCTCCTATGCAAGCGAAGTTCTGCTTCCGGTGTGGCCATCCTTTAGGGCAGCCAGCACCTCAAGCACCACCCTCGTCATCACCTGCGCCCACCTCCTTTGCCGGAGGCCGCTATCAGGTCAAGAAGTTTCTCGGCGAGGGGGGCAAGAAGAAGGTCTACCTTGCTCACGACACCCTACTCGACCGGGACGTGGCCTTTGCCCTGCTTAAGGTCGAGAAACTGGATGACACGGCCAGAGCCCGCATCAAACGCGAAGCCCAGGCCATGGGACGGCTTGGTGATCACCCGCACATCGTCACCGTATTTGACCTCGGGGAGCAGGAAGGGCAGCCCTATATGGTCCTTCCCCTCATGCCCGGGGGCGATGTGGAAGGGCTGATTGAGAAGGCGCCCGAGCACAGGCTCCCCATCGAGCAGGCTATCTCCATCGCCAAATCTGTCTGCCTGGGTCTGGAATACGCTCACTCTAAGGGAATTGTGCACCGTGACTTGAAGCCGGGCAACGTGTGGTTGAGCGCTGACGGCACGGTGAAGATAGGTGACTTTGGTCTGGCACTGGCCGTAGACCTTTCGCGCCTGACCCCGTCAGGGATGATGGTAGGCACGTTTCATTACATGCCGCCGGAGCAGGCGATGGGCGGTGAGGTCACAGCTAAGGCAGACCTTTACTCTCTGGGTGCAATGCTCTACGAGATGGTGACGGGGCGACCGCCCTTCGTGGGAGACGACGCCTATGGTATCATCGGTCAGCAGGTCAATACGCCACCGGTGTCACCCAGCTGGCACCGTCCTGAGATAACGTCAGCTCTGGAAACCCTTATTCTGCAGCTGCTTGAGAAAGACCCGCAGCGACGTCCCGCCTCGGCCACCCACGTACGCCAGGCCCTGGAATCCATTGAGGCAGGGACGATTAGCCAGGCGCCACCACAGGAAGCGCCAACTGTGGCTGGCAGTCCGCTCTATCGCCGGGTATTTGTCGGCCGCGAGGCAGAGCTGCGCCAGCTTCAGTCTGCCTTCGATGGCGCCATGTCAGGGCAGGGAGCATTGATGATGGTGATGGGTGAGCCGGGCATCGGCAAGACTGCCCTCTGCGAGCAGCTGTCCACCTATGTCACTCTGCGGGGCGGAAAGACCCTGGTGGGGCACTGTTACGAGGAGGGGTCTTTCTCGCTGCCCTACCTGGCTTTCGTGGAGGCACTGCGGTCCTACGTCCTCACCCGTGATGCCAAGGACTTGCGGAAGGAGCTGGGCAGCGGTGCTGCTGACGTGGCCCGCATCGTGTCTGAGATCAGGGAGAGGCTGAAAGTGAAGCTGCGGCCGCCGGGCAATCCCGAGGAGGAGCGCTACCGCCTGATGCAAGCTGTCACCGGCTTCCTGAGTAATGCTGCCACTGTCCAGCCGCTGCTGGTGGTGCTTGAGGATTTGCACAGTGCCGACAAGGGCACGCTGGAGATGCTCACCCATGTCTCCCGTAACCTCACCGGGACACGGCTACTCATTGTTGGCACGTACCGCGATGTGGAGGTAGACCGGGCTCATCCTCTTTCAGCCGCCCTGGCCGAGCTGCGCCGTATCTCCACGTATGGACGGGTAGTCCTTCGGGGCTTAAATGCCGATGAGGTCAGGCGAATGCTGGAAAATATCACCAGGCAAGATGTCCCCTGGGGCATTGCCGAGGCGGTCCATCACCAGACGGAGGGCAACCCTCTCTTTGTTCAGGAGGTGGTGCGCTATCTGGCCGAGGAGGGATTGATCACCCGAGAACAGGGGCACTGGCGGGCGACCAGGGATACGCCGCTGGAAATGAGCATACCGGAAGGATTGCGGGACGTCATCGGCAAGCGTTTGAATCGCCTGAGCGCAGAGTGTAACCGCCTGCTCTCTGTTGCCGCCGTTATTGGCAGAGAGTTTCGGCTGAAGGTATTACAGCGGGTGGCTGGTGTAGCCGAGGATGAGCTTATCGCCGCCCTGGATGAAGCAAAGAGAGCCGCGGTGGTAGAGGAACGGTCTGCGGTGGCGGCAGCGGTGACTTACCGATTCGCCCACGCCTTCTTTCGTCAGACCCTTTACGAGGAGATTATTGCTCCCCGGCGCATCAGGCTGCACCAGCAGGTAGCAAAGGCACTTGAGGAGCTGTATGCCAGCCGTCTCGAGGAACACGCCGCCGAACTGGCCGAGCACTTCTCTTACTCATCCGACCCCTCTGACCTAGCCAAGGCGGTTAGCTATGGTGGGATGGCGGCACACCGGGCGATGTCCGTCTACGCCTACGGCGAAGCAGTGCGGCTTTTTGAGCAGGCGATCAAGGTACAGGAAGTACTGGACCCGGAGGACAAAGCCAAGCAGTATGACCTGCTCCTGGCACTGGGCAATGTCTTACTTCTGGCCGGCGAGCATCAACGCGTTATCGATATCGAGGCGCCCCAGGCGCTATCCCTGGCTGAGGCCATCGCCGACAACATGCGGGCGTCTCGGGCCTGCATGCTGGCAATGGGGGGGCTGACAGTCTATGGAACGGCAACGCTGGCTTCTCCCGAGGCGGCAAAATGGGCCGGACTAGCTGACCGCTACGCCGAGCCCGACACGGTGGAGCGTGCCTGGGCAGATGCCATGCTGGGCATTGTGAAGAGGTCTGTACTTAGCTTCTCACCAGAAGGGGTTGCTCTCATCAGCCGAGCCCTTGACTTGGCCCGTCGTCTGGGAGACCCCTACACGTACTGGATGGCAGCTGGGTACTGGCTCTTCTCCGTAGAAGCGCCACAGCATGATGAGGAGCGGATGTGCCTGGCAGAGGAGCTGGCGGAGCACTCCCGGGCTGGCGTAAGCGTATTAATACTCGGCATGTCATTGTGGCTTGTGGTAAACGTCTTCCTGCAATTTGGACAGCGCCGCCGCGCCGAAGACGTCATGGATGAGATGCAAACCCTGGCTGAGCGCAGCGGACAGGCGAACCTGCTTATCCTGACAATGATGAACGAGGCCATTCTGGCGATATGGGACGGGCGCCTGGAGGAGGCAATAGCTATCCGCCGCCGCACATTGGCCCGCGCCGAGGAGCTGGGCATCCCTGAATTCGCAACGGTGTGGACAACGTGGGTCTTGCCCGCTCGGGTGCATCTCGGTAACGCTGGCCGGGCCCTGGAGGCCCTCCTTCAGGGCGGGAGAAACGTCCCCCATAACGTAGCCGCTGAGCAGGTCATTCTGTTCTGCCTGACGCACCTGGGCCGATATGCCGAGGTGGCGGAGATGTTGGAAAGGATGGTCGTGGCACGCCCCGGCATTGGCTCGGCCGAGGACGAGGCCTCAGTATGGGTAGATATCACATCACTGGAAGCCGCGGTGCTGGCGGGACATCGCCAGGCGGCTGAGCTGCTCCTTCGCCGGCTGGCTGGCAGCAGCATCCATACGAGTGGCCTGTGGCTCAGCACATGTACAGGCCGCCACCTGGGCGGGGCAGCGGCGCTACTCGGTAGATATAAAGAAGCCCGCAAATACTACCAGGAGGCCATCAAGGTCTGTACCGAGATGAGGTTCCGGCCAGAGCTGGCGCTCACCCGCCTCCAGCTCGCCGAGCTGCTCCTGGAGCATTATCCGAAGGAGCGAGCTGAGGCGCTGGAGCATCTAGACTTCGCCGTCGCTGAGTTCCGGGATATGAAGATGCAGCCCTCATTGGAGCGAGCCCTGAGGCATAAAGAGATACTGAAGGCATGATTGCAGTCAACAGAACCTATCGGAGGAGGTGTGAAATGAAATTTTTGGTGTTCGCAATGTTTGATGTCGCCAAGGCGGCGGAGATGGCACAGGCTAACGATAAGCTAGCCAAAACACCAGGGCGCAAGGTACTGGCCGGCTATACATGCCTGGGACTAGCGTTTCCCGGCGTTCCGCCAAACACACTTGTAACCATCTCCGTTGTCGAGTACGGAAGCAGTGAGGCCATGGCTGCTGTCCTATATCCGCTGGAACTTGCCGGGGCAACCGTTTGGGCCGTGCCTGTATTAGAGATGCCAGTGGGTGGCCACGTAACAGCAGAAAAGAAATACAGAAAGTGACTTTTGATAGGGCTTTTTATCTGCTGGCAGGGCCCCCAGGTGTGTGAGGCAGTGACACGCCCACGTCGATAAACAATAGCCTGTTTTGTTACCTCATCACACAAACTAGGGATGTTGTGTGTCACCATGTTACACTTAACACGCACCTTGAACGGCAAAAGTTCTGCGTTGTTGCGACAGCGCAATCCTGATAAGGAGTATACATGATGAATGAAAACGGCAAAATAATGAGCGCCAAAGAGGCTATCAGCAAATTTGTGCATGATGGCGACCAGCTGGTTATCGGTAATTATACGGTGAGCACCTGTGCCGAACTTGTTTTCGAGGTCATCAGACAAAGGAGAAAGGATTTTACGCTCTATTCACAATCCGGAATTTTTGATGTCGAGGTTCTCATCGGAGGCGGATGCGTAAAACGGTTGGTAACAACGTATGTGCTACGCTCGGGTGGTAGAAAAGGTGGTTCCGCCGTCGAACGGGCATTGAACGCGGGCAATCTTGAAATAGAGGACTATACCAATTTCGAATACAATGCCAGGATGGTTGCGGGCATGCACGGTTTCAGTTTCTTGCAGGTACTGGAAGGCGTGATGAGTACGGATATATTCCAGAAAAGAAGTTTTATGGGCGATGATAAATTCCGTGTAATCAAATGTCCGTATACCGGCAAAGACATCCTGACGGTACCTGCGGCAAATCCCGATGTCTGCATCGTGCACGTGCAGAGGGCCGACAAGCATGGAAATGCCCAATACTGGGGTGCCCTGGGCAGCGTTGCAGCCGCAGCTCTTGCCAGCAAAAGAATAATCGTATCCTGCGAGGAAATAGTCCAGCACGATATAATTCAATCAAGCCCGCATCTAACGTTGATACCTGCCTACCGCGTTGATGCGGTAGTCGAGGTTCCCTGGGGTGCGCACCCCACAGAGGTCCTTGGCTATTACAACATGGACATCTTCATGTATGGCTTATTCACGATGGCCAACAGTACGGCTGATGGCCTCAAAGCCTGGATGGATGAATGGGTCTACGGTTGTGCAGATCGCGCAGCCTATGTAGACCATTATATTGAGAAATTTGGCAGCAGTATCCTTGATGGTATCAAGGCAAAAGCCTTTTACTCCGCTCCTGCAAACTACGGGTCAGCCTTTACCTCGCGGTGGGATCGGAAAGGCAGGGAAAGAAACATGGGCTTGACGACGGAGGAACTGGAGAGAACATTAAAAGAAAGGGGGAAACTTTATGACTAAGCCATATACACTTGAAGAGCTGTTGGTAATCGCCGTTGCCAAGGAAATACATGATTATGAAAACGTAATTCTCGGTCAGGGATTACCCATGACCGCTGGGGCTCTGGCCAAGGCTTTGTATGCTCCTCACGCCATTCTGATGATGGAGTCCGGAATTATCGATTTTGAGCCGTTGCTGCCGCTAAACCATATCGCTGACGCCCATTCGTGCCGCGGATTCTCCTATGCCACCGACCTGTTTTCTGCCTTTACCATGACCTACCGAGGTTTCATCGATGTTTGTTTTCTGGGAGTGGGGCAGATTGACAAATACGGCAATGTGAATACCACAGTTATCGGGGATTATTACAGACCGACTGTGAGGCTCCCAGGGTCGGGAGGAGCTGCCGACTTCCTTTCCTACGCCAAAAGAACGGTGTTGACGATGTTGGGGGGGAATTTCGTCAACAAGCTGGATTATATGACCTCTCCAGGTTACCTCACTGGGGGAGACAGCCGGGAGAAATCAGGGCTGTTCCCCAAAGGCAGCGGACCTTCGATGCTTTTGACAACCAAGGGCGTTTTCAGATTTGATCCTGAAACGAAAGAGCTATATCTGGCGCAAATTCATCCCCGGGTGAAAATTGAGGATGTAAGAAAAGACGTACCCTGGAACTTCAAAATCTCCCCGGATCTGTCTGAGACCCCTCGTCCGACGGATGAAGAAATCGCCTTCATTAGAAACTTCGCGCCGTCGCAATCTGCCGGTAGGCAACTGGCACTTGAATTAACGGTTGCCTATATGATGAGCAAAGTCAGGAAATCCTGATGTCATTGGAATCGTTAGTATCAATTTGCGATTGACACAATTTACATGTGTTTCCCACTGTCAAAATACGACTGTAGAAATTAGCGGCTCCAGGATCCTGCACGGACAGCGAAGCGGTGTCTTGTTTCCTGGTGCTACCGAGAATATGACAATAGTCCATAATGCACATCTCGGGTAATAATCGCCCGGGTTGTTGCCTTTGATATAACGATGTAGCGTTTGGTGACTCCTTACCTTAGAATGACTCACATAGGAGGCACTTGACATTCCTGCTTGGCGGTCATAGACTGTAGCTTGGGGGGAAGCCAGTGCTGATGAAGTGCCCGAAATGTGGATACGAGAACCGCGAAGGAGCAGGGTTCTGCGGAGGGTGTGGTCAGTCATTCATTGCCGAGAAAACCTGCCCTCAATGCGGACATGCGAATCCTCAAGGTAACAAATTCTGCGATAAATGTGGCCATCCTCTAGTTGAGCCAGCACCTGAGACACTCCCACCCTCGCCCATGCCCACCTCCTTTGCCAGTGGTCGTTACCAGGTGAAGAAATTCCTCGGGGAGGGGGGCAAGAAGAAAGTCTACCTCGCCCATGACACGCTCCTTGACCGTGATGTTGCCTTTGCCCTCATCAAGACCGAGAAACTGGATGAGGCCAGCCGAGTCCGCGTCACCCGCGAAGCCCGGGCCATGGGGCGACTCGGCGACCACCCCAACATCGTTACCATCCATGATCTGGGGGACTATGAAGGACAGCCCTACATCGTTATCCCTGTCATGCCTGGTGGTGATGTCGACGGCTTGATTGAGAAAGCCCCGGAGCGCCGCCTCCCCATCGAGCAGGCAGTCGGTATTGCCAAGGCCATCTGCCGCGGCCTGGAGTATGCTCACGGCAAAGGGATTATCCACCGCGATATAAAACCCGGCAATGTCTGGATTAGTGCCGACGGCACCCCCAAGATAGGCGACTTTGGTCTGGCCTTGGCGGTTGACCTCTCACGGTTGACGCAGTCTGGCATGATGGTGGGTACGGTAACCTATATGCCTCCGGAGCAGGCAATGGGCGGTAAGGTGACCGCCAAAGCCGACTTGTATTCCCTGGGGGCAATGCTCTATGAAATGGCGACCGGCCGGCCACCCTTTGTGGGGGACGATTCGGTAGCCATCATCGGGCAGCATATCAACACCCCGCCGGTATCACCCACCTGGCACCGGGCCGACCTGCCCCCGGCTCTGGAGACGCTCATTCTGCAGCTACTGGAGAAAGACCCTGAGAAACGTCCCGAGTCGGCCGCGGTTGTGCTCCAGGCCCTGGAGACGATCGAGGCAGGCAAGGTAAAGGCGGAACCATCGAAGGAAGCCCCCGCTGAAAATCCCCTGTACCGGAGGGTATTCGTCGGCCGCGAGCCAGAGTTAAGACAGCTTAAGTCGGCCTTTGATGGGGCTATGTCGGGGCAGGGTGCCCTGATGATGGTGATGGGCGAGCCGGGCATCGGCAAGACCGCCTTATGTGAGCAATTATCGACCTATGTCACCCTGCGCGGCGGCCGGACGCTGGTCGGTCACTGCTACGAGAAAGGCTCGCTATCTCTGCCCTACCTGGCCTTCGTCGAGGCGCTGCGCTCCTATGTGCTCAGCCGCGAGGTCAAAGACCTGCGGGAAGAGCTGGGCAGCGGTGCTGCCGATGTGGCGCGCATCATCTCCGAGATAAGGGAGCGGCTCAAGATAAAACTCAGACCCCAGAAAGACCCGGAAGAGGAAAGGTACCGGCTGCTGCAAGCTGTTACCGGCTTCTTATCCAATGCCGCTGCCGTCCAGCCGATGATGGTTGTTCTGGAAGACCTTCACGACGCCGATAGGGGCACCCTGGAAATGCTGACCCATGTCTCTCGTAATCTGGCTGGTGCCAGACTATTGATAGTGGGTACATACCGGGACGTGGAGGTGGACCGCAGCCATCCGTTATCGGCGGCACTGGCTGAGTTGAGGCGTGTCTCCACTTACGGCCGCGTCCTCCTGCGCGGCCTGAACGCCGATGAGGTCCGGCGGATGCTGGAGAGCATTACCCGGGAAAGTGTCCCCTGGGGACTCGCCGAGGCGGTGCACCGCCAGACGGAAGGAAATCCCCTCTTTGTGCAGGAGGTGGTGCGCTATCTCGTCGAGGAGGGACTCATTACCCGGAAAGAGGGAGGCTGGCGGCCGACCAGGGATACCCCGCTGGAGATGAGCATCCCCGAGGGGCTACGAGATGTCATCGGCAAGCGCCTGTCCCTGCTCAGTCCGGAGTGTAATCAACTCCTTGCCGTGGCTTCCGTCATCGGCCGGGAGTTCGCCCTGGAGACTCTTAAAGCCGTGGCTGGTATAAATGAAGATGTCTTTGTCAACGCCCTCAAGGAGGCTGTGCGACTGTCGATACTGGAGGAGCGTTCCCAGAGGGGCCTGGTAAGCTACCGCTTCACGCACGCCTTCTTCCGCCAGACGCTGTATGAGGAGATGATTGCCCCGCAGCGACTGAAGTTGCATCAGCAGGTAGCACGCTCCCTGGAAACCTTGTACGCCAAGCGCCTCGAGGGACACGCCACCGAGCTGGCTGAGCATTTCTCCCATTCCACCGACCCCGCCGACCTGAAGAAGGCGGTATCTTACGGTGAAATGGCGGCCAAAAAGGCTACAGATGTTTATGCCTATGGAGAAGCGGTAAGGCTGCTGGAGCAGGCGCTCAAGGTACAGGAGGTGCTGGACCCGGAGGGCAAGGCCAAGCGCTGTGACCTGCTCCTGGCTCTGGGCGATGCCTTAATCCTCGCCGGCGAGCATGAACGCGTTGTCAACACCGAGGCGCCCCAGGCGCTGTCCCTGGCTGAGGCCATCGCTGACAACACGCGGGCATCCCGGGCTTGCATACTGGCGATGAGGGGGCTAGTAGTCTATGGACCGATATTGCTGGTTTCTCCCGAGGCGGCACAGTGGGCCACTCGAGCCGACCGCTATGCCGAACCAGAGACGGTAGAGCGTGTCTGGGCGGATGCCATGCTGGGTTATGTGAACTGGTCTGGAGTTAGCTCCTCACCAGAAGGGGTTGTTCTCCTCAACCGAGCTCTGGACCTGGCCCGCCGTCTGGGAGACCCCGACACGTACTGGTTTATAGCCTCGTTATGGCTCTTCGCCGTAGAAGCTCCACAGCATGACGAGGAGCGGCTGCGCCTGGCGGAGGAGCTGGCGGGGCAGTCCCGGCATGGCGTGAACTTATATATACTTACCTGGGCACTGTGGGGTATGGTGCACACGTTCCTGGAATTGGGCCAGCGACGCCGCGCTGAAGACACCATGGCTGAGATGCGGACACTGGCCGAGCGCAGCGGACAGCCGTATTTGCTTATCATATCAATGCTGAATGACGCCATCCTGGCCATCTGGGATGGGCATCTGGAGGAGGCGGTGGCAATCCGCCGCCGCATTCTGGCCCGCGCCGAGGAGCTGGGCATCCGTGAATTCGCAGTGGGGTGGGCAACTTGGATAATACCTGCCAGGGTGCATCTCGGGGACGCTGGCCGGGCCCTCGAGCTTGTGCTTCAGGGCTCAAGAAACCTCCCCCAGAACGTGGCCGCTGAGAACCCGATTCTATATTGCCTGGCACACCTGGGCCGCTATGACGAGGTGGCGGAGATGTTGGAACGGCGGGTCGTGGCACGCCCCGGCATTGGCTCGGCCGAGGACGAGACCATGGTATGGGTAGATATCATATCACTGGAAGCTGCGGTGCTGGCGGGACATCGCCCGGCGGCTGAGCTGCTCCTTCGCCGACTGGCTGGCAGCAGCATCCAAACGAGTGGACTATGGCTCACGACATGCGTAGGCCGCCACCTAGGAGCCGCAGCGGCTTTCTTGGGGAGACATGATGAGGCCCGCAAATACTATCAGGAAGCCATCAAGGTCTGCACGGAGATGAGGTTCCGGCCAGAGCTGGCGCTCACCCACCTCCAGCTCGCCGAGCTGCTCCTGGAGCATTATCCGAAGGAGCGAGCTGAGGCGCTGGAGCATCTAGACTTCGCCGTCGCTGAGTTCCAGGACATGAAAATGCAGCCCTCATTGGAGCGAGCCATTCGACACAAGGAGATTCTCAAGGCATAAGTCCTTATCTGAGAGTCGTCGGGTAACAAGGAACCCGCCAGTAGTGCAGCTGTCTCCGAGAAAACCACAGAACCGAGCAGTCTTCCCAAAAACGGGCGGCTGCCCTTAGCCCTTCGGGCTCCTGGCAGGTTCCCTTATCACCATTGCCAGTATAAAGGATATGCCCAACAGTCCGGCGATAAATGCCAGCGGCAAGATGTACTGACCCGTGATGCCATGCTCGGATAATAAGTCCTGTAAGGCTCAAAACACTTGCCCTGGACACGCCCATCAGTATCCACCAATACCGCCTTATTGCCGCTGGTGCCCACGTCATGGGCAATTATGTATTTGGCCACTTGCTTGCGCCTCAAAGCTTGCTATCTAGTATTCCATAACAGGTTAGTTTCTTCAAAATACTGATACTATATCACCCCCTACACACTGTCAATGTTTCTTGCCCACGTAACTGTCAACTAAAGGTTGGTGAGAATCCTTGATATCTATCAAGTTAGACCTACGCAATTCTGCCAGCCAATGTCCTCAAAAATTGAAGCCAGTGGAGATTTTGCTATTCGCATGGCATAGTTCTTGTGGTTATGATATTCGCCCCCGTGCCAACAACATCCTTCACCACTACATCCAGCATGTTGACCGGAGCCTGCAAGTTGATGCCTCTCAGTTGCCTCATTATGCGAGGGAATAACCGTTTGGGAACCGACTTATCGGTGCGCACAGGGATAACCGGCCACCTCGACCCCTGAATTCGGACCGTCGTGGTCAATATGCGCATTGGCTCAATCAGTTCCTGGCTAACGAATTCTTCAGATCTCTCGCATTTATTGCCTTCCATGGAAATGATTCTACTCCCATCGTGGACTACATCTATCTCACATCCGATAGGACAGACCACGCAGACAAAGTGTTTCTTCTCGGCAGCCATGCTACTTCTCTCTTATGCTGACCCTGATGGGCTGCTTAACCTCAGCGAGCTTCCCCTTCGGAATCTTCACTCTCAGCATCTCGTTGGGGCGAGCATATGCTCTGTTGATTCTTGACCCCGGTGGCGCTACCTCTATGGCCACAGGTTTTTCCACAGGCTCTGCAGCGCGAATGAACAGAACCAAGTCGTCCTGAAAACCGTACCTTTGGGGAAACAGCAATCTTACATTCTCCCCAGCTACGATGTCCACAGACTGTCTACTTCTGCTCAGACTGCCTGATGCATATCGCGCAGCAGAGGTGCCAGCAGCGGCGCCCGTTTGCGCAACATAGTCAACAAGGTCGAACACTGTGGAGACATTGCCGCAGGTGAATATGCCCGGCACTGAAGTCTCCATAATCTCCGTGGTAACCGGACCTCCGGTAGTGGCGCTGACCTCTACGCCAGCCTTCTTTGAGAGTTCGTTCTCCGGAATCAATCCCACTGATAGCAGCAATGTGTCACATTCAATTGATTGCTCACTCCCCTCCACCGGGTGGAGATCACTGTCAACCTTCGAGATGATAACGCCCTCTACGCGTTCTTTGCCTCTTATCTCAGTGACTGTGTGGGAGAGGTAAAGCGGTATATCGAAATCGTTGAGACACTGCACAATGTTTCTCTTCAAGCCACCCGGATAGTTCATTATCTCGTATACCCCAATGACCCTGGCCCCCTCCAGTGTAAGCCTTCTCGCCATGATGAGACCGATGTCACCGGAGCCCAAGATGACAATTTCTTTCCCTGGAAGGTAGCCGTCGATATTGACGAACCTTTGCGCTACCCCCGCGGTAAATATGCCTGCAGGGCGTGTGCCCGGGATGCCGATGCTACCTCTCGTGCGTTCACGGCACCCCATGGCAAGGACTATGCTTTTCGCCTTAATCTCAAGGGCACCATGCTCGGGACTGAGCGCCGTTATAACTCTGTCTGACGAGAGGTTGGTTACCAGCGTATCCAGTAAGCATTGCACACCAGTCTTCTCTAACTCTTTGGCAAGACGTTCGGCATACTCGGGCCCGGTGTAGTCCTGCTTGAACTGCTCCAGGCCAAAGCCGTTATGGATGCACTGCTTCAGAATGCCTCCCAGCTCCTCCTCTCTTTCAAGGAGTAGGATTTTCCTGGCTCCGCCCCTGTGAGCATGTATGGCGGCAGTAAGTCCTGCAGGGCCGCTCCCTATAACTGCTACATCAACTTCCATTATCATTCTGAAAGGTCGAAATGTGCTATCTCAGTTTGGGATAATTTGTTATCTCAGCAATCCTTCGGTGAAGTGGAGAGAGCGTAGGATACATCTTGACATACACTTCCCTGAACAATCGGTCGTAGATCCTGGCGTTCTCATCTACTGGCTGGAAGGTAGTCTTGACCCTGACCATTTGTTCCACGGCCTCAGGAAAGCTCTTGTGGATTCCCAATGCCACCGCGGCATCAATGGCAGCTCCCAGCGCCGAAAGATTGCTGGTGTGCATCCTCATGGCTGGCAGACCGAAGACATCAGCAGTAATCTGCATAATCTCGTCGCTCTGGGAACCCCCGCCGCCAACCCTCAATTCGGTTATGGCACTGCCCGAGTGCTTGCCCATCAATTCGCCCAATCTGCGCAACTCGTAAGCAATCCCCTCTATGATTGCCCTATAAACGTGCTTTCTGGTGTGTTCGCCGGAGAAGCCAATCATAGCCCCCTTCGATAGCGGGTCGTTTTCTCGCGGATGCCAATAAGGCTGCACCAACAGGCCCATTGAACCCGGCGGGATATGGGTTAACTGCTTATCGAGCACAACTTCCGGCGCTACACCCAGCATCGAAGCCTCATCCTCCTCCCGTTTCCCGAATTCATCTTTGAACCATGAGACCATCCAGTATCCCCTGCCCACAAAACCCTCCAGCGCCCAGTGTCTGGGAATAGCGGCTCCCCATGTAAAGAAGTCCATCCTTGGGTGGGTTACATATTTGCTGGATAGTAACTCAATCACTGCTGCAGTCCCATAGCTGATCTCCGCGATACCACTGGTGGTCACCCCGGCTCCAAGCAACTCCGATTGCTTGTCCCCCGCGCCTATGACTACAGGAAGACCCCGCGGGACACCAAACCGTCGGGCACCTTCCTCGGAGACCGTGCCGGCAATCTCCACAGGGGAAACCAGTGCAGGCAGCCTATCACGCTCCACACCGAAAATTTCATAGATGACCTTCCATGGATGCCATTGCAGGCTCTTCAGGTCTATGGGGAACAACCCCACGATCATCGAGGAACAGTCCTTGAACTCGCCGGTCAACGAGTGCAAGATGTGCGACGAGACGGTGAGAAACTTGAATGTCCGGGCATAATTCTCAGGCTCATGTCTTTTGAGCCAGTTGAATTTCGACCTCCTCTGATACTCTCTCAGCCTCTCTTCCATTCGAACGGCTTTGAAAGCAAGCGACATAATGGGGCCGCCGGGTAACCTCAATCCCTCAGTCTTGCGCTCGTCCAGCCAGGTGATGGCAGAGCGAACCGGATTACCATTCTCGTCAACTGGCACAATGGTGCTTCTATGTGTGGTGATGGCAACGCCGGCAAGAGTATCCGCCGATACTCGCGAATTCTGCACCACACTCCTAGTTACCTTCTGCGCTATCTCCAGGTAAGCTTCGGCATCCTGTTCGGCAAAATCAGGCTGCACGGCAAAGTAAGGGGCTACAGGCGATGACTCGCCATGGACTTCGTTTCCGTTTTCATCGAAGACGAATGCTTTAATATTCTGTGTGCCGCCATCAATGACAATGAAGTATTTCATTGTATTGCTCATTTAGTCCTCCTGCCCAGAATATAGGATTTCCCCTCGCTCTTAACCACATGTTCTTTGCCGATGCCCATCTCCCTGCTAATTATCTCCACAATCCTAGGCATACAGAACCCACCCTGGCATCTGCCCTGCCCAGCCCTCGTTCTCCTTTTTACTCCATCAAGGCTTCTGGCAGCAATTTCGCCATTCAGTGCCCGCACAGCTTCCGCCTCACCCACGTTTTCGCAGCGGCATACGATGTGTCCGTATCGAGGATCGGCCCGAATAAGCTCGTCCTGTTGCTTCAGGTCCAGCTCCGAAAAACGCACCCGTCTTTTCCTCACGGGATTGAATTTATCATTGCCAGATGGATGCCGCTCTTCTCGAATGATTTCCCTAACTCTTTCCACAATGGCCGGCGTTGATGCCAGCCCCGGCGACTGAATCCCAGCAACATGCACCAGACCTTGCACCTTTCTGGAGGGCTCGATAATGAAATCCTCCTTATAAGTAGCTGCCCGACATCCGGCAAACTGGGTGATTATCTTACCTTTGTCTGGCTTTTCATAGTCGGGCTTCAACCGCTCCAACAGCGGCGCAAGTCTATCGAACAAACTATTACATCCCTCGGCGGTAGTAGAAACGTCCTCCCTGTCGCACACTTCAATAGCGGTTGGACCAAACTGAAGATTGCCATCCATGGTAGGAATAATGCCTCCGCCCTTGGTATACTTGCTCTCCCTTGATTCCGCTGCCAAGCTGACGGGAGCGAAAACAGTGCGCACAGGCTGATATAACTTGTCGAAAATGATGGTCTCGCCCTTCCTGGGGTGGATAGTGAAGAACCTGTCGCCGGCGTACTCCGCTATCCTGTCCGCATACAGCCCCGCGGCATTTATCAGGATCCTAGTCCTCACGGTACCTCTGGTGGTATCAACTGCTTTGATGCTGGAATCTTCAGTCTGAACTCCTATGACGCTTGTGTCCAGAAAGATGCTAACGCCGTTTGACAGTGCATTCTCTGCATAGGCGATGAGCAGCTCGAACACCGATATAATGCCTGTGTTCCAGACCAGCACACCTTTTCTAACATTCGCTGCAAGACCCGGCTCAACCCTGTCCAAGCCCTCCCTGTCCAGCAACTTCGGCTCAGGGTCGTTGTGTTTTATGGCGGTATCCCGTGCATAAGGAAGCAATGCCTCCTCCTCCGGATTCTCCGCCACAATCAGCGTGCCTATGCGCTTGAAATCCACATCCAGTTGACGGGCTGTCTCACCCCACATAGCATTGCCTTTGTAATTCATCTGCCATCTGAGTGTGCCGTACTCTGCCTGAATTGCAGGGTGTATCATTGCGCAGCTATGAGTAGTCTGGTCCATTCCCACGTCGTTATGCCTTTCGAACAAGGCAATGCTCAGATTGAACTGCGAAAGCTCCCTGGCCACCGCCAGGCCGATCACGCCACCACCGACAATGACCACATCGAATTCCCGCCCGGTGAGTTCCTCCGAAACCCTGCGCTGGGGTTTAAAGCGCATCTTCCCCGGGAACACGATGTCGTTCACCACTTCCCGTACCTTATCGAAGCCTGCAGCAAGGTGCCCTGCCTCCACAACAGCCTGATGCGATGATAAGTGTCCGCGCAGCGTGGCAATGCCACCTTTCATCGAGACTGCAACCTTCTCGCCGATTGCCTTCTCTATCTCACTCTGTATATCGCGCGCCAGTGCTCTATCGCTTCGCAATAATCCTCTCCGCGACCAGTTCCGTTATGTACTTCATGTTGATTTCGGACAGCACAGATTTGCATGTGGGGCAAGCCGTAACATAAATGTCAGCAGCGGTATTTCTGAGTTCATTCACCCTCATAGAGGTCACAGCATCCTTAAGGCGGTGGTCTCCAATCTTAGCGCCATAAGCCGCGCCGCAGCAATGGGTGTGCTCTCTCGAGTAAGCCGGCTCTTTCAGATTGAAGCCCAGTGCTGTGATGATTTTCCTAGGCACACCGGCTATTGCCAGGTCATACGATAATATGCAAGGGTCGTGCAAAGTAACGGTCCTGTTATCCATCCTGAAACCCAGTTTTCCCTGTCTCAGGAGCGCCTCTATGAACTGCGTGGTATGTATAAGCTCCGCATCCAATTTTACCCCTGCTTCTTGGTACAATTCCGTCATTATCTTGAGACAGGTAGGACAATCAACAACAAGCCTGCGTACCCGCCTTATCTCAACCTCAGCTTTCATTTTTAGCGAGGCTTGTCTGAACCCTTCCATGTCCCCCGCGTAGTACAGAGGAGCGCCACAGCAGATATCCCCACCTCCAAATCGCCTTATGTCAAGCCCTGATTTCGAGAGCACTTTTTCGGTAGCCTTCAACAAGTCTTCGTCTTTGTATGAAGAGCAGGAGATGAAATAGCCGTACTCGCCACTCCCTTTGTCAATAACCTCTCTCTCGCCGTTAGGGTTTCCAAATTTCTTGAATGTTTCTACCCTTTCCCTTACATCTTCGGGAATGACCCCGTTGCCGAAGGCTTTGACCCTCGCCTCGTGAATGAACTTCCTCAGGTCATAGTCACCATAGATACAGTGCCTGCTGCATGCCCCGCACATGGCGCTCTGGAACATCAGGTCGAGGAAGCCCTTCTCATCCTCTAGGAAGCCCTTCTCGTTGTACACGATGAGCCGAGCCATCTTCTGAGGGCTCAGAGTTTCTCTTCCCATGGCCAGATATGTGGGGCAATTGTACTTGCACATATCGGCACACATGGCGCATCTGGCAATTTTTTCAGTCTCTTTCTTATCTTCCGCCATTGATGAGTTTTCCTGGATTCAATACGCCTTCGGGGTCGAGTGCGCTCTTTATGGATTTCAAAAGCTTCACACCGCTGGCGCCCAGCTCCTGTTCCATATACTGTATCCTCCAAAAACCGACGCCGTGGTGATGACTTATTGACCCGCTGTTTTTAAGCGTTGCCTTCATGGCAGCATCCCAGGTATCCTGGTAGTAACGCATCGGGTCTTTGGGGATGCCAGCGAAGGTGACATACAGGCAAGCCCCTTCTCGATAAAAGTGCGAGTAATGCCCGGAGACGTCCAGCACGCCTTCAATTGCCTTCATTGAAGCAACCATATCCCTGTACAGCTTCGCAGCATCCTTGAACAGGGCAGACACCTCGATGGTGTCAACAATCCCACCATACTGCATCAGGACAGGCCCGAGCCCGATATCGAATCGTTTTTGCAGCCAGATGTCGACCGGTTCTTTTCCGCTGGATTCTCCTCCGTTTTCCCTAGAGATACGCCTAATGACCCTGCCATCGAGAGTGGTGTACTCAGTTTCTCCTTCCGATATGAAGATTGTGATTATCTTCCTGCCTATCTTGGGAAAATATCTCTCGCTCTCCGCTTCGTCAAAGATTCTGACTACCGCAGGTCTGGCCTCAGCCCTCAAAATCTGGCGCACGACGTCAACAGCCACCTCAATCGAAGGGAAAACGAACGATTGTTTGATCGTCAGTCTGGGCAGGGGGTGAACCGAAATGGTTGCCCTGGTTACAATGCCGAGTGTACCTTCGCCACCCAGGAAGAGGTCTTTCAGCGAAGGCCCAACCGACCTTCTGGGAACAGGCCTGATGTTCAGTAGATTGCCATCAGGCAGCACGACCTCCATACCCAGCACCATGTCCTCGGTCTTCCCGTATTTCGTGGAGAATTGCCCGGCTGCCCGCGTGGAAATCCAGCCACCCAGGGTCGAGCAGAAAAGGGACTGCGGGATATTGCCTGCTGAGTATCCCAGGTGGTTCAGTTCAAGTTCCAGATTTGCGCCTATGATCCCCGCTTCGAATTCAGCCACAAGCGAGAGCTCATCCAGATTGAGGAAGCTGCTCATTCTCTGTAGATTCAGTACAATGCTTCCGTTCAGAGGAATTGCACCGCCGAGAACACCAGAGCCTCCACCAAAAGGCGTGATAGGCACCTTGTACTCGCCAGCGCATCGAACTATTTCCTGTATTTGGGCAGCAGATTCCGGGGAGACGACGGCAGAAGGAAGCGCTGGCAAGTCGCCCTTCTGAGAAAGAAATATGCCATACAACCAGTAGTCCAGACTGTATGAGATGAGGTCGCCTTCTTGCTGGGAGAAGTGCTCATCCCCGACAATCCGCCTCACTCTCTCGGTGAAGCCCCGGGGCAAGATGCTTTCCTGGGACATGTATGTTTTGGCTTTCATCAGGCTGACATCATGTCCAACTCTCTGTGGTTATATCAACAAAGAAGTTTACCACAAGTTGCAGATGAATTGTTAATTACCTCTGAAATTGTAACTATCAACTAATGGTGAGTGAGAATCCTTGATCGCTATCAGCTAGGCCTCCACAATTCCGCGAGTTAACGCTCTTAGAAGTTGATCTCAGAGGCAATTCTGCTGTGGTCCAGAGAAGAGCCCCGACCAGTCGGGGCTTCGAGCCAATCTTTGGCTTTCATCCCCGGCTCTGCTTCCTATCCTTTTTTGACGTTGATAATACGGTACTCCCGTTGCGTTCCCGGAGTTCAGCTATTTAAGAGCACTTATGTGCCTGGTTTTGCTGCAAAGATCAAAGCAATTTAAGAAGATATCCCCTTAACAAAATCCTCTATGGCTTTATTGACCACTTCCGGCTTCTCAGCGAGGACAAAGTGAGTAGCTTGGGGGATAATCATCACCCTGGAGTTAGCAAGCTTGGTTCCTAAGTAATTAGCGTATTTAACAGGGGTCATTACGTCCAATTCACCGCAGATAATAAGGGCAGGTAGCTTTATCTCTTGAACTTTGTCCATGAGGTCAAACTTATCACAGCAAAGGAAGTCGTTGAGCATGACGGCAGGACCAATAGCCTTTTGTTTTTCTACGACTTCCATTTTGTAATCCTCCGGGGTTAAGCGATACATTTCTGCCACTAGTTGATACCACTCCCGGGGATTGCCCTTAATAGCTTCTTCAATTGGGGCTAAAAACATAGGGTGAACTCTGAGCCGGGCTCCACTGCCGATGATGATAATCCCCTTCAATTCCTGGGGATATCTTAGGGCATACATCAGAGCTATAGCCCCACCGAAGGAGTGTCCAGCCAAGACCACATCTTTATATCCCCTCCCTTTGATGTACTTCCTGAGCCAGTCAGCACATTCCTCTACGCTATTAAGGGTTTGACCATTGGGGTGTCCGGGTAAGTTGACGGCATCGCTATCCGGGAAGTAGTCGGTTTGATAGCGCCAGATGTCTCCATAAGCGCCTGAACCGTGGACAAAAATGATTCTCATTCCCTTATTTGGTAAGATAGTATAACTAAAAAAATGGAGGTGTCAATTCCAAGATGACGGAAATTCAAAGTGTCTATTTTCCTGAATCAGGCAGTGAAAACACTGAGAAAACCTTTGAGGTAGCTAAGAGGAGAGCCGAGGAGTTAGGGATAAAAACCATAGTGGTAGCCTCTACCAGCGGGGAAACTGGGTTGAAGGCAGTGAAGGCGTTTGCCAGCTATAAGGTAGTGGTAGTTACTCATACTACAGGGCTTCAGACCCCCGATGTTCAGGAATTAACCCCGCAAAACAGGGCTAAGATATTGGAGAAGGGAGGAGTAATTCTGACTGCCACCCATGCCTTTGGCGGAGTGGGCAGGGCAGTTCGCCGTAGATTCAATACCTATCAGGTGGATGAGATTATAGCTCAAACCTTAAGGGTCTTTGGGCAGGGCACCAAAGTAGCCTGTGAGATAGCCCTTATGGCTGCCGATGCTGGTCTCATAAGGACAGACGAGGAGGTAATCTCTATCGGCGGCACAGCGAGAGGAGCAGATACAGCACTGGTCGTTAAGCCAGCTCATACCCACGACTTTTTTGAGTTGAGGGTCAAGGAAGTCCTGTGCAAGCCAAGATGATAGACTGTTTTATTTGCTTTAGTGAATAAATCAAACCACAAACCTGCTAGAGAAAAAATGAATAACGGGTTACAATAAAGGGCTAATTTTAGAATAATCACACTGATGGAGGGAGATAAGCAATGATAAAGAGCCAAAATTTGTTAAACGAGGTCAAATCCAAGGAGCTTCTTAAGAAAGCAGGGATACCTGTTGTTGAAGCGAAGCTCGCCCAAAGCAAAAAGGAGGCTATTTCCATAAGCAAGGAAATGGGCTTTCCTGTAGTATTGAAAATAAGCTCCCCCGATGTGATTCACAAAAGCGATTCCGGCGGTGTTAAATTAGGACTAGCCAACGCTACTCAGGTAGGCAAGGCTTATAATGAGATTATATCCTCCGTTAAACAGGCATACCCTGAGGCCCAAATCGAGGGTGTGTCGGTACAACCAATGGCTCCGTCAGGAGTGGAAGTGATTGTGGGCATGAGCAAGGACCCTCAATTCGGTCCTGTACTCATGTTTGGTCTCGGCGGCATACTGGTAGAGGTATTAAAGGATGTCTCCTTCAGAATAGTCCCGGTTACCGAAAGGGATGCCCGAGAAATGATTAGAGAAATAAAGGGATATCCCGTACTGGAGGGGTACCGGGGTCAAAAGCCAGCCAGCATCCCGGCATTGGAAAAGCTAATAGTCAAGGTGTCTCAGTTTGTCGAGAAAAATCCTCAAATAAAAGAGCTCGACCTTAATCCCATATTCGCCTATCCTGATAAGGCTATAGCTGTTGATGCCCGAATAATCCTGGAATGATAATCGAATTGTCACTGTCCCGATAACCAGCAGTTTGCTAAATTTGGATTTCACCAGACATACTGAGATTTCCGAGGCTTAACTTTGTTTGAGGAAAAGCTTAAGGAATTTGAGCCTATTTTTTACCCCAAATCTATTGCCGTCGTCGGGGCATCGGCTGCCTCGATAAAAGCTGGCTCTCTATGGGTCTGGGCCTTGAGTTCCGCTGGTTTTCCAGGACTCATTTACCCCGTTGGTGCCAGCGGCGGCCGAATCGCCGACCTCGAGATTTTCCCTAACCTCCGGCTGGTCCCCGGAGAAGTAGATTACGTTATTGTATCCATTCCTCGACAATCCGTTTTGGAGCTCCTCGATGATTGCGCGGCCAAAAATGTCAAAGCTGTCCAATTCTTCACCGCGGGATTCAGCGAAATGGATGCACAACAGGGACGCAAGCTAGAGGAACAAATGCTCGAGAAAGCACGACAGGGAAATGTTCGCATCATCGGCCCAAATTGCATAGGTGTATATTGCCCGGAACACAAAATCCCGTTCCTCATGGGGATACTCGGTGAGAGCGGTTCCGTGGGCTTCGTCTCCCAGAGCGGCGGCATCGCTACCAAATTAGTGACAACCGGCATAGCCCGCCATATCAACTACAGCAAAGGAGTCAGCTTTGGCAACGGCATTGATTTGGATGCCAGCGATTTTTTGCAATACCTGGCTGCCGACTCCAAAACCAAAGTCATTGGTGCATACCTCGAGGGAACAAGAGACGGAGCTCGTCTTTTCAACACTATAAAAGAACTAGCCAAGGTCAAGCCTTTAGTTGTCTGGAAAGGAGGGAGAACAGAAGCTGGCGCTCAGGCTGCCATGTCCCACACTGGTTCTTTAGCCAGTTCAGCAGCCATCTGGTCAGCAATGTTGAAGCAAGCTGGCGCTATAGAAGTGCATAGTCTAGAGGAATTGACCGACACCCTACTTATCTTCCAACAGCTTAGACACTGGCAAGGTACCAGCGCAGCCATTATTGGCGGTCTAGCTGATGGAGGCGGTGGCAACTCGGTAGCCGCTGGCGATGCCTGCATTGAGAATGGGCTCAAGGTCCCACCTCTCTCCCCTGAGACAAAGCAAAAACTGAGCAAGCTCCTGGGAGAAGTAGGTAGCATCCTGCGTAATCCGGTAGATGTAAGCCAGGCACAATTCCGAGGCCTAGCAGCTCTATTTCAAGCCATAGATTTAATAGCAAGGGATACCATTATCGACCTCGTCTTAATTCAAGAAGATATAGACATCCTCTTACCAATTTACTCCCGGAAAGGACTGGAAGAAATAAACGAATTCTTTATAGAGCTTGGAAGCAGGCAAAATAAGCCCATAATAGTCGTTTTACCGCCTGGCTCCGCTGAGCCAGAACGATTGCAGATAGAGCAAAAGCTCCTTGCAGCTTCCATCCCAGTCTTTTGTTCCATGGAACGTGCAGCTAAAGCTATTTATAAACTTAACCAATATTCTTGCTGGCAGGAGGCTAAATAAAGCCAGCCGCAAAAAACTGCGACTCTGTGCAAACTTGATAACCCCGAAATAAGAATCTCGAATCTGAATCATGATACAAAATCACAATACGGAAAAAATCGACCTGGAATGGAGTGACGACGATGTAGTGCCCCCCGTAGTCTACCCTAACCTGGAATTCTTATTCCAGCAAATGCTCCATCTAACGCTGGAAGAGGTAGCCCCCAGCCATGGTGAGCTAATACTGGACGTCGGCTGCGGCAAGGCTATTGATGGTGCACGACTATGGGAAAAGGGAGCGAAGGTTATCGGGCTTGAACCCTCCCATGTAATGATAGCCCGAGCTAAAGAGTATCTCAGTGAAAGCAATGCCCAAATAGTTTTAGCACAGGGAATAGGGGAGAATTTACCTTTTAAGCCACACTCGTTTGGCAAAGTTATGTGTAAGGGGGCATTAGACCATTTTTTCTCCCCCAGCAAAACAATGGAGGAGATTGCCCGGGTGCTTAAACCTGGAGGAGAGATGATAATCTCTATAGCTAACTTTAATAGCCTAGGTTTCCGCTTGGGGAAGAAGCTATATCCAGTAACAAAGTTTCTTTCCCCATCCCTGGCTAAGGAAAGGAAACCCTGGGAGCCACCACCAGACCATAAATATAAATTCGATTACCCATTCCTAAGCAGCTTGGTGAAGCAGTATTTTGAAATTAAGAAAACAAAGGGAATATCCCTCCTTTTTGGGCTCCCCCTGTGGGGTAGTTTTCTTTCCAAACTTCCCCATTCTGTTTCTTATGCTATTCTGAAGATATTAGATAAATTAGCCCGACCTTTTCCCTCTCTGGCAGACGTTATCCTGATGAAATGTACTCCAATTTATAAGCAAAAATGACACTGCTTCAGGAAAGTCAATAGACCTTTACAATTCCTGCTGCCACAAACTATAATGCGCTGTTATGTCCTCCATAAAAAGCGGCAATTTGCCTGCCACCCTGGCTAAGATATCCCACCTGTTAGATATCCAGAAAAAGCAAGGCTATATCGTTGGTGGCTTCATCCGTGATTGGCTTTTGGGGAGGGATACAAATGACATAGATATTGCCGTAAGCGGCGCAGCCATAACCATAGCTCGGGAAGTAGCTGGAGAGATAGGAGGCAAATTTGTGCTCCTTGATGATGTCAACGACGTAGCTAGAGTAGTGGTGATTGAAGATGAGCAGCCAGGAGGGACTTCACAGAACCAGGAATCGCATGGTGCAGAGTGGCATTTTGATTTCTCCCCTTTTACCGGAGACATTGAATCTGATCTTGCCCGCCGCGATTTTACCATCAATGCCATGGCTCTGAAACTCAGCCAATTTGTCACCGCCAGTACGGCCCCCGATATGAGTCCCCGAAAATCGGCAAATCCTCTGGCTGAAAAGCGACTCTCTCTGAAGCTTATTGACCCCTTTTCCGGTAAAGAGGATTTGAGGGATAAAATAGTGCGGGGGGTAAGCGAGCAAATATTTGAAGCTGATGCCGCTAGACTCTTGCGGGCAGTGAGGTTGGCTGCCGAACTCGACTTCACCATAGAGCCAAAGACGGAATCTTTAATTCGCCGCTATTCCCAGGCTATCACTGAAGTCCCGGGAGAGAGAGTCAGAGAAGAGTTGCTTCGTTTGCTCACTCTGCCACGGGCTGCTTACTACTTGAGATACTTGGATACACTTGGCCTACTTCTCGCCCTAATCCCTGAGCTAGCAGAGAGCAAGGGAGTAGAGCAACCAACAGTGCACTTCTGGGATGTCTTCGACCATTCCTTACAGACCGTAGCTGCCATAGAATTCCTCATTAGAGAAAGTGATTGGGAGTACAGCAACGACGCTATGCTGTCTACTGTTCCCTGGTCTGACATGATAGACAGGCACTTGTCCCAGGAGGTTTCCAGCGGAAGTAACCACAAGGTTCTACTCAAGTTAGCTGGGCTATTCCATGATATTGCTAAACCAATGACAAAGTCTATTGATGATACAGGTAGAGCCAGGTTTTTAGGGCATACCAAGCAAGGAGCAGCTATGACTGCGAACATTTTGGAACGGTTGCGATTTAGCAATCGGGAAATAAGACTGGTGGAAAGCCTTGTCTATCATCACCTCCGCCCAGTTCAGATGGCAAATGAGGAATTTCCTACCCAACGGGCAATTTATCGCTACTTTCGAGATACCGGCGACGCCGGCATTGATATTCTATTCCTGGCTTTAGCCGATTGTCTGGCCAGCCGCGGTCCCCTGGTATCTATGGAGGATTGGGAAAAACATTGTCAATTAATAAACTACATACTGGCAGCGCATGACAAGCAGCAAGCCAAAATCTTGCCGGTGAAGCTCATTGATGGCCATGATATAATGGATACCTTTGGCTTAGCACCAGGACCACTGGTTGGCAAACTCCTCGCTATGGTCAACGAGGCTCATGCCAGCGGTGAGTTAAGCACCAAAGAAGAAGCATTAACCTTGGTTCGAAGGGAACTCCCATCTGTGAGCAAACAGCAAACAAGAGTTTCCCAAAATTCCCAGAATTCTGGAGTAAAAACAATCCCTAACACAAAGGTAGATTAAATTGAGAAGGGGAAGCGTTTATTTATTAATTTTCATCCTTGCTTTGTTCGGATTCGCCTTATGGTCCGTAGTCCCGCTGGATAGGAACGTATTCGGCAGGGAAGGGCTAAGGCTGGGGCTTGACCTCGCCGGCGGCAGCTACATGGTTTACCAGGCTGACGTCAGCGATATCGAGCCTGGCAACAGAGATGAAATTATGGATGGTGTGAAGGGGGTTATAGAAAGGCGTATTAACGCTCTGGGCATAACCGAGTCCACCGTCCAAATCCAGAAACAAGGGGGGGAATATAACATTGTCATCCAAATACCTGGCATTGCTGACATCGAGAAGGCCAAGGAGATGGTCGGACTCTTTACGGTGCTCGAATTCCGGGAACAAGATGCGGAGGGGAATTGGATCCCTGCTACCGGGATAGTCACAGTCAATGGCGAGGAAAAAGAGTTGGTTCTCAGCAGTAGATATTTTAAGGAAAACACCGAGGTCACCCTGCACCCAACAACTAACCAAGTATTATTACTGTTTGGGATGGACGAAACGGGAGCGAAACTTTTCAAACAAATAAGCACCCGCCTTCTCGGAAAACCACTCGCTATCTTTCTAGGTGATGAGCCGCTCAGGGGTGAAGATGGTCATATCATCGCCCCGAAGATCCAGGCGGTGATAGAAGACAAGGGACAAATTACAGGGCTGAACCTTGTTGATGCTCAAGAACTATCACGGGTGCTCAACGCTGGACGGATCGACGTTCCACTGGGAAGGTGGGTAGAAGAAGAATTTGAACCCAGTGTTCCACTCTATGAAAGGACTGTGAATGCTACCTTGGGGCAGGATTCTATCCAGAAGAGCATACTGGCGGCAGGGATTGGGATAGTGCTATTGTTGCTATTTATGCTTGTTTACTACCGTCTACCAGGCTTGGTGGCTTGCCTTAGTTTAGGGATTTACGGCGTCGTGCTTTTAGCCATTTTCAAGCTCGTGCCTGTAACCTTGACTTTGCCCGGTGTGGCCGGCTTCATCCTATCGCTGGGCATGGCCGTAGATGCCAATGTCCTTATCTTCGAGCGCATCAAGGAAGAATTACGGGGGGGACGCAGCCTGGGGGCTGCCGTTGAGGCTGGGTTCAACCGTGCCTGGACCGCTATCAGAGATAGCAACATCACCACCTTTATCGCCTGCCTCGTCCTTTTCTGGCTTGGCGGCGAGCTTGGTGCTCTTATGGTCAGAGGTTTTGCCCTGACCTTGTTTATCGGTGTTGCTTTATCCATGTTAACAGCCATTGTGGTCACCAGAACCTTCCTCCGCCTGATTATAGGCAGCCGGGTGGTCAAAAATCTGGCAGCGTATGGAGTAACGTCAGTCCCAACGAAGTGAGAAACCTGAAATGATAGACTTTGTCGGTAAGAAGCGGT
>DATKVL010000048.1:0-2616 GCA_035530115.1 Dehalococcoidia bacterium
AGCTTTAACTTGCTTTGTGTTTGCCATTGAACGAGCAAGTGCTCTTGTGTATCTAGCAGCGAGTCTGTCGTAAAGGTTGTCCTCTACAGCTTCCTCAGTGATAGAGAATGCAAGTGCAATTGTTTCGTGTGTATAACGAGCTGTGAAAGTTTCGTTAGCTGTATCGAAAGCTACTCCCTCACCTTCTTGTTTGGTGGGTGCAGTTCCGAAACCTGCTAACATTACTTCTTCTTCAAATGCTCTGTCAGATGACTCAGCATCAAAGATCTCAGCGTGTTCGTTATCATATCGTGCGTATTCCAAGCCGAACAGAGCGTTCAAACCTGGCTCTAACTCTTTAACGAGTTGACTTCTAGATATAGCCATAGTTTAACCTCCTATATGCCTGCGGTATTAGCACTGTATAAGTGCTTGTTGAACTTAATCACGATGTTAGCGTTGTTAGCAGTAAGATCTGAGTTCTCAGGATCTCCTGAAAGACCAACAATTTTAACAGCAGTGTTAGCACCAGTTGAGAAAGTCTCACTGTTTACTTCTGCTTTTGATGTTCCACTGTGTGTAGAACCGGCAGTGTAAACTAAGTTAGCTGTTTCACCAACGTTAGCTAATGTCATTGCACCAGATACTTGAACTTCAAATAACTGATTCGGATCGTCTTGTACGAAAGCTTTGATAGTACCGTCGTAGCTTGAAGTGTTAGCTGCGTGGTAGTTTGACCATATTGGTTTTCTTGTGTTCACGTCAACGTATTGAACGCCGTTGAAAACACCTACTACTACGTCTGCAACACCATTAGCAACTTCTACTGTACCACCAGCTACCATCTCCACAGGATCTCCCTGGAAGATTGAGGTCGCATAACCGTTAGCTACAAGGTATTGAGTCTGACCGTTTGTTGACGGACCAGAACCTTGCATTCTTACAGCTCTGAAACCAAAGGGGGCGTCTTGATTTGCCATGTTAATACTCCTTTAAAAGTATGTGTTGTTAGTAAGTGTTACGTCTAGGTCAGAAAAAAAATTATTCACTTTTTTTCGAGCCACCGAACGTAACTCTAGTTTGTCGCTCGGGCTTATTGATCGGCATAGAAGGGTGTTGTTCCTTTAGAAGATCGTTGTCAACAGCATCCTGTTGATCATGAGCTAGTTGAGAGTAATATTGATCTCTCTCTTTTGCGATCTCTACCGGCACCTTTGCCAATAATAGTCCACCAACAGAAACGATACCTGCGTGTTTTCCTTCAGCTTCACTAGGAAAATCAAAATCAGGATATTCATCTGCTCGAACAAGTTCATAACCTTGTCTGAGTCGACCGATAACGTTTTTGTTATCTTCATATCCTCTTACTGATTCCCTAATCCATCTGAATTTAAAACCCTCAGGTGGTTCTGGTGTATCAAGCGAGCTTGGTAGCTGCCAATGTTTTTTGCGTGCTTCTTTATCCCTTGTGGATGCAGATCTAGGTGTCTTATCTACCATAATGTTACCTCCTCTGTAACTTTAGTTTTTCCGACGCATATTGTTCGTTGGAAAGACCAAGTCGTTTTGCGATAGCCGCTTCTGAACTTGACAACTTAACTACGTTGCGTCCTGTGCCTCTGTTTCGATGTGCGCTTGCCACAGTCTGGACGGGCTGTTGGCGTACGGATTCTTCCGATGAAGAATTTTGTTCAAACTTATGAGGAAGATTTTCCCTCATACGTTTATCAATCTCACTATAATAGTAATCTGTGCGTGGATCAACACCTTGATTAACTAAATCTTCGTGAATTGCGTAAGCAACGTTGGTCATCACCTTATCAGTGCCAAACCATTCGTTTTCTGAAGCCCATGCTTCTGCTTTTGGGTCCTTTACAGGCTGTTGTTGTGGAGCTTTTGGTATTTCCACTTCTCTTTCCTGTTTAGGAGCATTCGCTCTAGCCTCTTGTTGGGCTTTCATTTGCTCATATTGACTTTGTTCTGCACCTAATCGTCCAATTTCTAGTTGTGCATTAGCAACAGCGTCATAATCCTGGTCTTCCATTGCTTTTTTAAGCTTGGCTTTTGCAGCTTCCATCGAACCTGTTAAGCGTCCACCCATCTCAGTCACATAACCACTATTAAGTTTGCCTAATTCTTCTTGAATTTTGTCTCTTTCGGTCTTAATAGCTTGAGCAATTGCTATTGCTTCTTCTTCACGTCGTCTAGATTCACCAAGTTGATAAGCATATTCATCAAATCTTTTCTGAACAGACTTACTATATTTTTGTTTGGAATCTTCTTTGGGTTCCTCTACTTCTTCTTGCTTCGATTTATCTTCAACAACAGGCTCTTCCTGCGTCTCATCAACCTCTGCTTCAAAAGTTTTTCTCTCTTGAGGAATCTCAATTTCATTTTCTTCTGTTGAAGAAGGAATATCTTCCGATTCTACCTCTACAGAATACTCTTGTTTTGCTTTATTACCTACTTGAGCCTGTAATTCAGCAACTTGTCTATCTACTTCGTTCATGCGTATACTCCTAAAATGTCTTCAGGACTTTCCACAGTCCCGATTATCTCATCATCATTTAATATTCTGAGTTCGCCTCCCTCGATTTTGATTCGAGATCCAGCATATCGTGCGATGATTACCCAATC
>DATKVL010000049.1:0-11643 GCA_035530115.1 Dehalococcoidia bacterium
ACTGCTAAGTTGAAAGCTTGGCGCAGCTGTTGACGCTGTTCCAGGGGAAGTTCCATCCTCTTGTGGTCAAAATTATCAAAGGTCATATTTCGTAATAGCTCTAAGTTTAAGCCACCCTGGGATTCCAAGGGCGATTTTTGCTCAATCGTCCATACCTGGCAGAATTCATTATTAGCAAGATGGCCGCGTAAGCGTTCATCCATTTTTTCCAGTGGTAAATCGGTGGTGATTACCGTGGCCAGTCTGGTATTGAAGCGATGCTGAAGGAGCTGCTCCAGCTTCTCTTTAGCCCAGGCAGTAGCGCTTCCCGGAGTAAGGTCATCAAGCACTAATAGAGGCACATTCTTTACTTGCTCAAACAGCTCGTCATAAGTGGTGTCGCTTGTGGGGCTGAAAGCGGAGCGGAGGTGGTCCAGGAGGTCAGCAGTACCGATGTAAAATACAGGCTCCCCTAAGCTGATACGATGGTTGGCGATAGCACAAGCCAGGTGTGTTTTACCAGAGCCGCTGGAACCTGAAAATACCAGCCAACCCTCGGGATTATCAGCAAAGGCTTTGGCAGCCTGGTAAATTTGAGCAAAGCGCTCCTGAGATTCTTCGCTTCGCTCAGAATGACGGGTAGGTCTTCCTTTAGGAGATAAATTGTCAAAGGTAAGCTGCGACAGAGAACCTAAATTGCTGTATTTCTCAAGATATTCTGTTTTTTTCTTTCTCAGCTCCCCTTTACTGCATCGGCAGGGTACCACCCGGCTGAAATTAACTTTCCCTGAATCTAGAGCAGGATGGACGAAGCCCGCCCCCTTGCAAACAGGGCAGATTTCACCCGCGCCTTCTTCTATCGAGGGCAAGGGAGCATTACCTTCTGACCATGTGTCCGTATTTGCCCTTGATGTATTTGTCTGGGTCATCCTTTTTAATGTCTCTCTTATACTCTCCACTGTCCTTACCTTCGCTAGCCCATCTTCTCAGGATGCTGGCGATATATCTCCAGTTGCGTTTATTCAGCGTAACTGCTTCCTTAAAGGCTTCTTCAATCCACTGGGGTGGATAAAGCTTCTCTGCTTCCTTAAGTTCTTCAGCAATCAGGGCCTGTATCAGGCCGATATTCTGCTCGTAGAGGGCAAAGATGTTGATAGTCGGCGGCTGACGGCTATCAACGGTCAGAGCGTAAACATCCTCGAGCACTCCATTTATATTTAAGGTCGAGTGTAATAGAGTACCGTGCTCTACAGCCGAGTCCAACGCCTGGCGAAGTGTCTTCTCGCCCATCGTAGCCATTAGTTCATGGGATAGCAATTCCTTATAAGTGACAAAATAGGGACGCTCTTGTTTTCGCAGAATAAGATAAGAGACATATAACACTATCTTAAGTTCAGCCAGATCTTGAATTTTAGGCATCGCCTGGGTAAAGAAAGAGTCAGGCAAGGAGATAAAATCTGTTTTCCTTTGAGAGCTTGATAATTGCCGGTCAGGCATCTTTTCACCCTTAAGAGGCAGAAATCAGTTCAGCCTCTAAATTATCAAATTTGGCAACCCTGCTCAGGAAGCGTAGCTTGATTTGGTCTAAAGGACCATTGCGGTGTTTGGCTATGATAATATCGGCGATGCTGCGGGGATAAGGTTCCTTCTCAATATCATGCATCTTGCTCCAGTCTTCGGGAGAATAATTCAGATCTTCTCGGTGAATGAAAATAACCACGTCAGCATCCTGCTCGATACTGCCACTTTCGCGCAGGTCAGAAAGCTGAGGTATATGGGAGGGACGCGCTTCTACAGCCCGACTGAGTTGCGATAGAGCTAAGATAGGCACATTCAGTTCCCGGGCTAAAGTTTTTAAGGCACGGGTTATCTTGCTAATTTCCTGTACCCGGGTTTCATTCTTGCCGTCGCCTTGTATCAGTTGCAGATAATCCACGATGATCAGGTCGATGCCGCGTTCGAAGTGAAGTCGCCGTGCCTTGCTCCTTATATCTACCACCCGAAGCATAGGAGAATCATCAATATAAATCGGCGCCTCGGATAAGACGCCGCTGGCTTCCATGATTTTTACCTCGTCATTCTCACCAAAGCGTCCCAACCTTATACGCTTAGAATCCACCCCTGATTCACTACCGAGAAACCTCTGCACTACTGCCTCTCGAGACATCTCCAAACTGAATAGCGCAATACAAGCCTTCTGGTTAATAGCGGCATTCCTGGCAACATTTAGAGCTAAACTAGTCTTACCCAGACTAGTCTTGGCGGCTAAAACGATTAAGTCAGTCCTCTGCAATCCCCCTAAAGAATTGTCCAAGGCGGCAAAGCCGGTTAGAATATAAGGTACTTCCCCTTCCCTAAGCGTAGTAGGCTGCCCAGCTTCCTCAAAATATTGACCTAGAACCTCACGAATCGGAACAAGGCCTCGAAGACCTTGCCTAGCTCGCACTTTAAACAGGATATCTTCAGCGTCATTGAGGCTACTTTCCACATCTGGACCAGCGTCATAGCCGATGGCTGCAATTTGTCCTGCAGCAGCGATAAGTCTCCGCATCATTGCCATATCAGATACTATCTGAGCATAATGCTCAACATGCAAAGACGTGGGCACAATAGATATCAAATGAGATAGATAGGCAGCGCCGCCAATTTCCTCTAACCTATTTTGACGCGCAAGCTCATGAGCTACCGTAATCTGGTTTATGACTTCATTAGGACGTTGGTAAAGGGAGAAACAGGCTTGATAAATCGCTTGATTTGTTTCTGAAAAAAAATCCTCGGGCTTGAGGGAAACGGCAACTTTCACTATGGCCTCAGGGTCAATAAGCAGAGACCCAATTACTGCCTCTTCAGCTTCAATATCATGGGGTGGTAATTTTCCCTCTGCCATGCCTAATCTTTCTCCTCCTCCTCCTCTTTCTCCTTCTTCTTTTCTGCCTTTTTCTCCGCTTTTTTCTTTGTCTCCTCGCCTTTCTCTTTCTTTTTCTCTGCTTTTTCCTCTGTCTCTTTCCCTTTCTCTTTCTCCTCCTCGATAACCACCGTAATTTGCGGATTAATGTCGCTGGCTAACTTAACGGCTACTTCATAGCTGCCTGTTTTGCGTAAAGATTTCTCTATGTCTATCTTCTTTTTATCAATAACAGAACCTACGGCCTGACTTAATTCTTCAGCTACATCGGCAGCGGTAATAGAGCCAAACAAGCGTTCTCCGGCACCCATGCGAGCTTTAAAACGAATTTCCCTTCCCTCAATTTGCTGAGCCAGCTCAACTAGTTTATCGCGGTCAATACTTTCCTCAAGTTTCTCCTTCTCTAGTCTGGACTCTACTTGCTTAATGACCGTGGGGGTGGCTACCAAAGCTAAACCCCGAGGCAAAAGGAAATTCCTGGCATAACCTTTGCTTACTTCCTTTATCTCTCCAGCCTTTCCCTTTCCGGGGAGGTCTTCTAGCAAAACAACTTTCATAAAATTCCTCACTTTGCTCAGAATGAGAATGACAGAAATCTCGCTGCTGATATGGCAGCAGTAGCGCCATCTCCAGCAGCAGTTATCGCCTGCCTGGCTGAATTATGGCGGACATCTCCAGCAGCAAATATTCCTGAAATCTCCGTTTCCATGAGTTCATTGGTGATTATGTAGCCTTCTTCGTCTAAAGGCAACAATCCGCGCCACTGAGCACTATTGGGCTCCGAGCCGATAGCCACAAAAACACCCGTTAGCTCTAATATTGATATTTTAGCATTTTTGGTGTTTTTTAGCAGGAGTTGCTTAACTACCCCATCGCCTTCAATTTTGGTTACTACAGTATCCCAAATAAACTCTATCTTTGGTTCGTCCATAGCTCTTTCCTGAAATATCTTGCTGGCTCGAAGCTGGCTGCGACGGTGAATGACCTTAACCGAGGAAGCAAACTTACTCAAGTAGAGAGCCTCAGTGATGGCAGCATCGCCGCCACCTATTACAGCCACTGTTTTACCTTTGAATAAAGGGCCGTCACAGGTAGCACAATAGGAAACTCCCTTACCCACAAGTTTATCTTCCCCAGGCACGCCTAGTTTGCGAAATTGCGAGCCAGAGGCAATGATTATCGACTCAGCTGCAAAATCGCCTTCGCTGGTGCTGACCAGATTATGCCTCTGGCCAGGCACTGCTTTGGTAACCTCGGCAAGCAAGATTTCCAATCCATAGCCAGTGGCTTGCTCACGGATAAGTTGTCCTAGCTCAATACCTGAGATACCCTTGGGAAAGCCAGGGTAATTCTCCACTCGCTCAGCGTTGGTTATTTGCCCGCCAACTACTCCCTTTTCGATAAGCAAAGTATTAAACCTTGAGCGGGCACAATATAGCCCGGCGGTGAGTCCCGCCGGGCCACCACCAATGATGACTACTTGGTAAGTTTTGCCCATGTCTTGAAATTTTAACCTGTAGCTGCTCCATCCCACAAATCACAGCGTCCCCCCCCACCTTGCCAGAACCTTGCCCTCCACAGAGATTTGAGCAATCTCGCATAAGTTGGGACAATATTTACACTAATTATACCATCGACTTTTGCCTCTAGATAGTGTTCACCGGCACCAATTATAGCGGCTTCAAAAGACCAGTGCGGGGCGCCCCCCAACTTTGTCATAACGATATCGAGTGCTTCCTGCTCTGCCATCTCCGGAGTAAATACTCTAACTCCCATCGCCTGCAGTCGAGAAATGAGTCAACTCTCAGCAACCGCCCGTGAATTTCCTGCGGCAAAGATAGCTTTGTTAGTCGGCGGTGATACCACCGTTTCTGCGCCCAGGGCTTCAAAAAATGTTTTCCACCCAGGGTAATATTGATAATAAGATAAGGCTCTGGGAATGCCTACTCTAACCACGATAGAATTCCTGCTTAATCTTATCAAGTATTCCTGGCTGGAGAATATCAGCCACAGTCATAGCCATTGCCTTGGCTGCGTCCATTAAGCCTTCGTGTCCTGCTTCAGAGGCGGCTGCTGCGGCAAACTCCTGTGTATGTATCAATACCTCAGGCAAAGCTATGGCTATCGTAGGATGTATGCTTGGTACTACTTGACTGACGTTTCCCATATCTGTACTGCCAAAGCCAAAACGAGGATCGAAGGCTTCGACATGTCTTCCCAGCGATTCTAGATTTTGGCTAAATAGCTGAGCTAGAGTCGCATTGTTTTTCATAGGAGCATAAGTCCTGTCTCTCCAGCGATATTCTAATCGTGCTCCGCTAGCTACAGATGCTCCTGTAAAACAGTTTAAAACCTTGTCCTTCAACTCAGCAAGATACTCATTATCTGGAGCGCGTATCAAAAACACAGCAGCGCTATGAGCAGGCACTATGTTAGGGGCTTCACCTCCGTCAGTGATTATGCCATGGATGCGTGCCTCCCCTCTTATGTGTTGACGCAATGAATTTATAGCAGTGAAAGCTAATATCATAGCTTCAAGGGCATTTATACCCCTGTGGGGTTGGGCAGCGGCGTGAGCCGGCCGGCCAAAAAATTCCACTTCCAGGGAGCTACAGGAAAGTGCCTGTATGGTTACCATGTTGCGCACATCGGGATGTACTATCATAGCCACGTCTATTTCCTTAAAGGCTCCTGCTTTCACCATGTCTATCTTGCCACCGAAGACTTCCTCTCCAGGAGTGCCCAGAACCACAATGCTGCCTCCTGACTGGGCAATGATAGACTTACTAGCCACAGCAGCCCCAAGTGCTGAAGTAGCTATTATATTATGCCCACAGCCATGTCCTATTTTGGGTAAAGCATCATATTCAGCAAGCAAGGCAATTCTCGGGCTCCCTTGGCCATATGTCGCTCGAAAGGCTGTAGCCAAGCTGGCAATGCCTTGTTCTACATGAAATCCACTGTCTTCAAGATAGCTAGTAAGCCAGGCCGACGCCTTTTCCTCCTCGAAGCCCAACTCAGGGTTATCATGGATATTCAGGCTCAACTGGATAAGCTGCTGCCTTTGTAATTCGACGCTATCCTTTATCTTTAGCTTCAGGTTTTCTATCTCCAAGGTTGTTTAGCACTCCCTTCTCTCATTCTGACCATTAACCCTTCGCCTCTTGTCATTCTGAGCGAAGCAAAGAATCTAACTCCGCTCAGGGTGATAAAATGATCGTTTTCTATTTTCAATACTTGAACCTCTTATGATATAGTTTATTATACTTTGTGCTTGACCTAAATTTCTAGGCTATGACAGATGGAAAGAGAACCTCTGAACGCTTTAATAAATGTAGCTCAATTGCTGAAAGAGCCCGTTGGCTCTAGCCAAAGCCATGATATCAGTGGGATAATTGGTGAGGAAATTGAAGGTTTTGTTGAAGGAAAGGCAAAGGTGATTCATATCAGTCAGGGAGTTTTAGTTCAGTGTAAATTAACTGCTGAGGTAAAAATCATATGTAGCCGCTGCCTTGATACATTCTTATTCCCTGTAAGTTTCACTGCTGAAGAAGAATTTCTGCCGATATCTGATGTGTCTGGTGATTTAGCACTCTCTTCCCCGGAACAATCGGAAGAGTTCACTATTGATAATAAAAATATACTTGACCTGAGCGAGTTAATACGGCAATATATTTTGCTAAATTTGCCCATGAAACCCTTATGTCGACCTGACTGCCCAGGAATGAAGGAGGCGAATTCACATGGCACTACCCAAGAAAAAAACTGCTAAAGCGCGCCAGGGGAAAAGGCGCAGCCATCTTAAATTGACCCCGCCGGCCCTGGATGTATGCTCACATTGTCACAGTCCTAAGTTATCTCACCATGTTTGCCCTAACTGTGGCTGGTATGATGATAGAGAAGCAATCGAGGTCAAGTCCGCTAAGAAATAGTTCGCATGGCTGAGTTACCCAAGGTAGCTTATGTTTTCCCGGGGCAGGGCGCCCAAAGCGCTGGTATGGGACTGGACTTGTATAACAGCTATCCTTCAGCCAAGAAAGTCTTTGATGAAGCTGATGATTCTTTAGGCTTTTCCCTCTCCCGTTTATGCTTTGAAGGTCCAGAGGAGGAATTAACAAAGACGCACAACGTCCAGCCAGCGATACTGGTCGTCAGCATTGCCTGCCTTAAAGCGCTTGAAAAGGCAGCCATAGCTAACTTTCCCTTTCCCACTTTTGTGGCTGGACATAGTCTGGGTGAATATACTGCTCTGGTGGCTGCTGGTGTGCTGGGCCTGGCTGATGCTGTTTTGCTTGTCAGGGAAAGAGGGAGATTAATGTATGAAGCTGGGCTAAAAAATCCTGGGAGCATGCTAGCTGTAATAGGGCTTGATGAAGAAACAGTTAAAGACATAAGTGTTCATAGTGGAACTGAAATTTCCAATGTAAACTGTCCTGGGCAGATTGTGATTAGTGGTGCTGCTCAAGCCCTGACTGAAGCTAATAAATTAGCTAAGACAAGAGGTGCTCGCGCCCTTCTTCCTTTAAAGGTTAGCGGGGCTTTTCATTCCGCCTTGATGGAGCCAGTCATAGCTGAATTCAGCAAAATCGTCTCGAATGTCAGGTTTCGACCACCAAATATTCCTGTAATATCCAATGTGACCGCTCGGCCGTTAACCGACGTTGATTCGATAAAAAAAGAATTAGTGAAGCAACTTCGCAATTGCATCCTGTGGCAAGGGTCGGTGGAATATATGATGCACAGTGGGGTCACCACCTTTTATGAGATAGGTCCCGGGAGAGTGCTTAGCGGTTTGATCAGGCGAATCAATTCAGAACTCCAAACTTTCAATATATCAGGAATTGAGGATATAGCGCAGCTAGCATGTACAGAGAATCCAACTAACTAATGGCTGGCATCAGGCGACAGGCAAGAATCGCTGCTCTCCAGGCACTTTATGAGCTTGATTGCACGAAGCATAAGGTGGAGGAAGCTTTAGCTCGCTTAAGTGCAGGGGAAACACTGGCTCAAGAAGCACTTATCTTCAGTGAGGAGCTTGTGAAAGGAGTGCTACAGAACAAATCTGAGCTTGATGCGCTTATTAAAAAATTTGCCCCTGCCTTTCCCCCAGAACAGATGTCTATCATCGATAGAAATATTTTGCGCCTGGCTATTTTCGAAATTTTATTTAATGATAAAACTCCGTTCAAGGTAGCTATAAATGAGGCTGTAGAGTTAGCCAAGAAATTCGGAAGCGATTCTTCCCCCCGGTTAATCAACGGAGTGTTGGGCTCAATCACAACTGAACGTGGCGTAGGACAATAAAGCCTCACTAAGGGACGTGAGAGCCTTATCTTCTCTCCGGTAACCTCTTAACCGGGGTGATGTCCCAGAAGAGCTTGCCTTTCTTGCCGAGGTTTGTTATCTTCCCTGCCCTGTTGTAAACTGCAGTGCTGATCCTGCGGATAGACATTCCTAGGAGCAAATCTCGGAACATTTTTTCCGCCAAAACCTTGTTTTTTTTGGCGGGGTTTGTTATACTTCCCACCCGTGCCTAAATCTACATTATGGAGAAAAAGGGTGGCTACAATGCTTTTGTGGGCCACCTTTTTATGACCAATTCTGAAGCGTGGAGGTAAATGTTAAAATGGAAGTACTAAGTCCTTACAAAGAAGCTGCAGATGTGATACTCGAGGCCGGTGGTGAACCTCTCAAATTGTGTTATCAATGTGGTCTTTGTACAGGTATCTGTCCCTGGAATTTGGTCCGAAGTTTTCTCGTTCGCCGCATCATGCATGCAGCTCAGCTTGGGGCAATCGATTTCGGCAGCGAGGATGTCTGGACTTGCGTCACTTGTCGAGCTTGTGTTCAACGCTGCCCCCGAGGTGTCGAGATAATAGATGTCATGAGGGCTCTGCGCCGAGCTGTAGCTAGCCTGGGTATTGGCGTTGTCCCTGATGCCTTGAGAATTTCAGCTAAGAACATCGCTGGTGTAGGTAATCCACTTGGTGAGGCACCGGAAAAGCGGAATGACTGGGCCAAAGACCTTAAGGTTAAAAAATTTGCTTCGGGTACCGAAATACTTTATTTCCCTTGCTGTGTTCCGTCCTATGATCCTGATGTAAAAACAGTAGCTCGAGCCACTGCCACAATCTTCAATAAGCTTAAGATTGATTATGGTATTATAGGCACTGAAGCAAAATGCTGTGGCGAGTCAATTAGAAAAGCCGGGCACGAAGATACGTTTCAAAGTCTGGCCCAAAACAATATTAATCTCTTTACCAGTAATGGTGTCAAAACTGTGGTAGTTTCCTCACCGCACTGCTATCACACCTTTAAGAATGAGTATCCTGAGCTTGGAAGCAAATTTGAAGTAATTCATATCACTCAATATCTGGCTTCACTTATCGAACAGGGGAAATTGAAGCTCTCCAAAGAGATAAACAAGAAAGTAATCTATTCCGACCCTTGCTATTTAGGGAGACACAATAGTGTATACGACGAGCCCAGAAAAGTATTGCAAAGCATTCCCGGCTTGGAGTTAATAGAATTTCCCGATGCTCGTGAGGAAGGTCTTTGTTGTGGCGGCGGTGGTGGTAGAATCTGGATGGATACCCCGAAAGGGGAAAGGTTCTCTGACATAAGGGTGGAGCAAGCTGTTGCAAAAGGCGCTGATATAATAGCTCTGGCCTGCCCTTATTGTTTCCTCAACTATAGGGACAGTGTGCTCTCTATGGGCAAGGCAGAGACTATGCAGGTTAAAGATATCGCTGAGCTTGTTGCTGAGGCAATATAAATATAATAGTGGAGGAGCGAGCCAAAATGGAAGAAGTAAAAATTGGTGTTTATGTTTGCCACTGTGGAACGAACATAGCTGGCACAGTTGATGTGGAAGAGGTAGCCAAGTATGCTGAAACCTTGCCCCACGTGGTGGTTGCGCGTCACTACCCATATACTTGTTCTGATCCAGGGCAAGAGCTCATCAAAAAGGATATTAAGGAGCTGGGAGTCAACCGGGTTGTGGTAGCCTCCTGCTCCCCTCGCCTTCACGAAAAGACTTTCCAAGGAGTGCTTCGCGAGGCCGGGTTAAATCCTTATCTATTCCAGATGGCTAATATCCGGGAGCAGTGCTCGTGGCTTCATGAGCCGGGCCCCGAGCTTACTGAGAAGGCCAAGAGGATGGTTGGGGCAGCGGTGAACCGGGTAGCCCGACATGTGCCCTTAGAGATCCGCGCGGTGCCAATCTTCCCGGCTACTCTTGTTGTTGGCGGTGGCATTGCTGGTATGCAAGCTGCCCTGGAGATCGCTAACTCAAATCACATGGTTTATATCGTAGAACGAGAACCTAGCATCGGGGGGCATATGGCGCAGTTTGACAAAACCTTCCCGACATTGGATTGCGCCGCTTGCATTCTTACACCAAGGATGACCGAGGTTTCCCGTCACCCCTTCATCAGAATCTTAACTTATAGTGAGGTTGTGGCGATTTCTGGCTACGTAGGTAACTTCAAGGTCAAAATCAGGAGAAAGCCGCGCTATGTTGATGAAGGTAAATGCATTGGTTGTCTCGTCTGCCAGGAGAAATGTCCCTGGACAGCATTAAGTGAATTTAATGCTGGTACAAGCAAGCGCAAGGCAATTTACACGCCGTTCGCTCAGGCAGTGCCCAATATACCAGTCATTGATACGGAACACTGTGCTTACTTCCTCAAAGGAAAATGCCGTGCTTGTGAGAAATTCTGCGAGACCCATGCAATCAATTTCGAGCAGAGCGAGCTCATTTTTGAGCTGGAGGTGGGCAATATCATTATCGCTACAGGATTTGACACTTTCGACGCTTCCTCCATCCCGCAGTATGGCTATGGGCGTTATCCCAATGTGTTCACTAGTATGGAGTTTGAGAGGCTGTGTAGCCCGACCGGCCCCACTGAAGGACATATAATCCTTGCTGATGGGCGGCAGCCTGAGAGCGTGGCAATTGTCCACTGCGTTGGCAGCCGTGATAAGAACTACAATGAGTATTGCTCCCGTGTTTGCTGTATGCATGCTCTTAAATATTCCCACTTAATTAAGGAAAAAACCAGTGCCGAGATTTATCAGATGTATATCGACATGCGCTGTTTCGGCAAGGGTTACGAGGAGTTTTATAACCGTATTTCGAATGAGGGTGTTAATTTCATTCGGGGAAAAGTAGCTAAAGTTACCGATGAAGCCATAACTGAGGAGGAGAAGGGGAAACTGATTGTCCTTGTTGAGGATACTCTGCTAGGAACCATGCTCCGCGTTCCCGTGGATATGGTTATCCTGTGCATTGCTCTGGAGCCGCGCAAAGATGCCAAGGAAGTAGCCCAGCTTTTCCATATCGGTCGGAGTGCCGATGGCTTCTTCCTGGAAAGGCATCCCAAGCTTGATCCCGTGGCAACGATGTCCGAAGGCATCCTCATCGCCGGCTGTTGTCAAGGTCCTAAGGATATCCCGGACAGCGTAGCTCAGGCTTCAGCTGCAGCAGCCCGGGCTTTAGCAATGATTGCTCGGGGGAAGATAGAGGTCGCAGCAGTAACAGCCTCTATTGATGAAACCAAATGCTCCGGGTGTAGAATCTGTAATCTTCTGTGCCCGTATGATGCCATATTCTTTGACGAAGAAACCAAGGTATCGCGAATTAATGAAGTCCTGTGCCAGGGCTGTGGTGTGTGTGCTGCTGCTTGTCCTAGCGGTGCCATTGCTCATAACTATTTCACCGCCGAGGAGATTGGGGCGGAGATAGAAGGAGTGTTAGC
>DATKVL010000050.1:0-2347 GCA_035530115.1 Dehalococcoidia bacterium
CCCTCCGGTTGTGGCAAGACGACCCTGGCCCGTATCCTGAAGACCGAGCTGAACTGTCACGACATGGACTTCAAGGAGATGAACTGCGCGGACTTCCGAGGCATCGACACCATCCGGGAAATCAGCCGCTTGATGCACTTGGCTCCCACCGGGGGTTCCGTCCGGATATGGTTGTTGGACGAAGTGCATCAGCTATCTAAGGACGGCCAGCACGCCGCTCTCAAGATCCTGGAGGATACCCCATCCCACGTATACTTCTTTCTCTGTACCACCGATCCTCAGAAGCTACTCAAGACCATCCAGACTCGCTGCTGTAACATGCCCGTCCGTCTCCTCACGCATACGGAGGTAGGCAGCTTGGTACAGAGAGTCTGTAAGCGAGAAAAGGTCCCCATCAGCGAGGATGTCCTGGAGGAGATAGTTTCCAGTGCTCAGGGATCGGCCCGGACAGCGTTGGTCTGCCTCGATAAGGTCCTCAACCTTAGCGAGGGGGAACGGGTAGAAGCAATTCAGCAGACGTTGGCAGATGAGAATGAGGCCATTGAACTCTGCCGAGCCTTGATCAAGAAGGATACATGGCCCAAGGTAGCCGGTATCCTCAAGAATCTCAAGGGGGAGCCTGAGAGCATCCGCTATGCTGTACTGGGGTATGCTAGGGCAGTACTACTGAAGAATACCGATCATCAAGCCTACAAAGTCATCTGTGCGTTTGAAAACAACTTCTATGATTCCAAGGCAGCGGGATTGATCCGAGCGTCCTTTGAGGCCATCTTCGTCTAGGGTACTGCCGATAAGAGAACAGAAGGGAACGAAAATGGACGCCAGCCAGTTCCAGCAAGACAAAGAAATTGATCCCAGCCAGCTGGACGTGGAATGCGTTCGACAAAGTGATCGGTTTTTCCACTGGTCGGAGATGGCGGTGGAGGCTGGGTATCGAGTTGACCGAGCAAAGTTGAAGTTGGATGTGACCAAAGCCCGATTGGAAATGAAGTGCCGTCAAAAGCCAGCAAACTTCGGCTTGATCAAGGCTACAGAGAGTGGAATTGAAGCTGCGGTCCTCGCCCACGAGGACTACTATGCTACGTATCGAGCCTGGCTAGACGCAAAGCGGGAGCAGAAGATGTTGGATGCCGCCGTCGCCTCGATGGAGAGCAAGAGGCGAATGCTAGACAATCTGATCAGGCTCCATGGCCAACAGTACTTTGCCGGCCCGAGTACCCCTCATGATCTAGTAGGTAGTTGGAAGGGGTATCAAGAAAGACTGACCACATCCATCAACGACAAACAGAAGTCCAAAGCCCGATTACGGAAGAGACGGGAACAGTGAACACAATCATGTGGGTATTGTGTACGGGCGGAATTGGTATCATTGCCCTCATTTGGCTTTACGTGGCGGCACGTGTCATCACGCGGGGGGTACTGAGAACAATCCGAAGAAAGGAACAGGAACAGGATGAGTAAGAAGGTACGCAAGCGTGTGACTAAGGAGCAGGTGAAGTCCAACGCGGAGAAGGGCGGCCGTGGGGGAAACGATTGGTTCAAGCTGCCCGATGGAGTGGGGCGATGGACTCCAGAGAAGGCGGGGCGTTTCAGCATTGACGTCCTCCCGTATGAGGTGAGCTCCAAGCATCACCCGGACGACGTGGAGAAGGAATGCCTGTGGTACAAATTGCCCTTCCAAGTCCATCATGGCGTGGGAGCGTCCAACGCTTCCCTGGTGTGTCCACAGAGCGTGGGAAAGCCGTGCCCCGAATGCGAAGAGAGGGACCGGCTGTACAAAGAGGACAGCGACTCCAACGAGGATATCCTCCGTACCCTCAAGCCTCAGAAATTCGTGGCCTACAACATCGTGTCGCAAGAGGATAAGGACCGAGTGGACCTCCTTATTCTCAGTCGAGGGAAGTTGGCGTCACCGTTGGAGGATGAACTCAAGGACCCGGACAACGAGGAGCACCTGGCATTCTTCGACGTCAACGACAGTGGGCGCACGTTGCGTGTCCGCTTCACCGAAGAATCGTTTGAGGGCAAGAAGTTCCTCAAGGCAACCAAGATCGACTTCAGGGCCAGGGATGAGATGGATGAGGACGCTGTTCTGTCCAAGACAGTTGTCCTGGAGGACGCTCTCATCGTTCCTGACTACGATGATTTCAAGAAAATCTTCTTTCAGGAAGATGACGAGGAACCGGTGATGGATGAACTGCCGGCGAGCAAGGACGAAGACGAGGACGAGGAGGAAGAGAAACCCAAGTCCAAGACCAAGGACGAGGACGAGGACGAGGACGAGGACGAGAAACCCAAGGCCAAGGGCAAGCCCAAGGACGAGGACGAGGAGGAGGACGAGGACGAG
>DATKVL010000051.1:0-16015 GCA_035530115.1 Dehalococcoidia bacterium
CCTTTGTCATAAGGGATATCAACACCTCCCAAAATTAGCCTTCGCCCCGATACCAAAGGATGGCTATCACAACCAATACCAACCCTTAATTCTTCTCTTTCCATTCTCCTGCGATGATACGTGCTAACGCCAAATCTTCAGCTGTGGTCACCTTTATATTTTTATAATCGCCCATATAAAGCTGCACCTTATGTCCCAAGCGTTCCACAGCAGTGGCATCATCAGTAACCTCTGTTGCGAGGTTCTCATAAGCCCTGGTTATCACATCAAAGCTGAATATCTGCGGGGTTTGCGCTGCCCATAACCTGTCGCGCTGAAGCGTTTCCCCAATCAATCTCTCATCAGCAGCAAACTTGATAGTATCTTTAACCGGCACTGCGGCTACAGCAGCCTCAATCTCCCAGACTATCTTCAGGCCATCCTCAATCAAATTTGGAGTCAAGAAAGGCCGCGCTCCATCATGAATCATGACTAAATCACAATCCCTTATTTGTCTTAGCCCCCCCTTCACCGAATCCTGTCGCCGTGCGCCACCTGGGCATAAAGTAACTTTAGACCAACTCCTTTCTTTTTTCAATTTCTGCCCCCGAGCCAAATCCTCATCGTTCAATACCAGGACTATCTGCTGAACCAAGCCGTATTTCTGACAAGTATCCACGGACCAAGCCAGCAAAGGTTTCCCCCTTAGAGGAGCAAAGAGCTTGTTTATACCAGCCATCCGCTGGCTAGTTCCGGCAGCGACTATAACTGCGCCTAACTTACTACCTTTATTCATTATCTTGCTTCTCAACGAGGAAAGGCTCTAAACTTGCCCCGAAATTGAAAAGTCAAAGATAAAAATCCAAGTGCAAAAACTTCCTTTTCTTATTCTTGCCCTGTATTTTTGCCCTTTGTATTTTGTATTTTAGGTTCCCTTGTAAGTCCTAGCCTCAGAGCTTCAGCCACTGAGCCAACCTCAATTAGGTGAATGTCCGCAGAGTGAAGGGACCGCTTCACTTCGCTCGCAATGACAGGGGAAAGTCTAGGCATAAGGCAGGATTTAAAGCCCAACCTGATGGCCTCAGCAATTCTTCTCTCTACGTGTGATACCCCTCTAAGCTCTCCATTCAACCCCACCTCTCCCAAAGCAACCAAGCCTGAAATTGGTTTTGCATCACGAAAACTGGAAGCAATGGCTGAGGCAATTCCTAAATCAACCGCTGGCTCATTAACCCTTAAGCCACCGGTAACGTTGACTATAATATCTTGGTTGAAAAGCTTTAATCCGGCACGCTTAGTAAGCACAGCAATTATTAACAGTAGCCGATTAAAATCAACGCCGTTAGTGATGCGCCTTGGTGGAGTAAAACTATTAGGAGTAGTCAAAGCCTGAATCTCTACCAACAAAGGGCGATTCCCTTCAAGAGTGGGCACCACCACTGAGCCCATAGTTCCATCCTTGTATGCGGATAAGAAAACTTGAGAGGGATTACCTACTTCTATTAGTCCCCTATCGCTCATCTCAAATATTCCCACCTCGTGAGTGGAACCGAAACGGTTCTTTGCGCTGCGTAGCACTCGGTAACTACTAAATGGTTCGCCTTCAAAGTAAAGCACCACGTCAACGATATGTTCCAGCGTTCCTGGACCTGCGATGGCCCCTTCCTTGGTCACATGCCCAGTGATTAGCAGGGGCACATTTTTCTGTTTCGCCCACCTCTCCAACCTCCAAGTGCACTCCCGCACTTGGGAAATACTGCCCGGCATCCCAGCCACATCCTCTAAATACATAGTCTGAATGGAATCGATAATCGCCAATTCAGGAGAAAGCTCTTCCAAGCATTCTAATACGGCAGCTAAATCGGGCTCAGAGAGAAAGTATATCCCTTTGCCCCCTATACCGAGGCGCTCACTTCTAAGTTTAACCTGATTAATAGATTCTTCACCGGAGATATAGGCGACAACTTTATTATTCTCAGCCATCATCGCCGAAATTTGGAGTAAAAGTGTAGACTTGCCTATTCCCGGCTCGCCACCAACAAGCACCAGAGAGCCCGGAACTAAACCACCTCCCAGAACTCGATTCACTTCAGCAAAACCAAGGTGAAAGCGAGGAAAGTCACCCTTCTCTACTTGGGAAAGTTCCTGAGGCCTATTTCCTCTAGAGGAAAGCTGGCTGGGAGCGCGGGATAAAGTGACCCTGGTTTCTACGAAGCTATTCCATGCCTGACAATCAGGGCAGCGTCCTAACCACTTGAGACTTTCTTTGCCGCACTGCTGACAAACGAAAACATTCTTGAATTTGGATTTGCCCCGCTCGTTAGATTTCAAGTCCCCTGGCCAAGATACCTAATACTCGATAACGGCTATCTTTTCCCCGGTCTTAACTATCTGCCCTGGTGAAACTGCCACCTCTATAACTGAGGCTTTTGCAGGAGATAATATAGGATTTTCCATCTTCATAGCTTCTATGGTGCAAATCACGCCACCCTCTTTAACTGTATTACCCTCGGTTACCTCAACACGTACTATTTTTCCAGGTAGTGGCGCTTCAATTATTTCTCTGGTCATATTTATACAGTCTCCTTAACCAATGGTCTCATTACAATTTTCTCCTCGACACAATCCACAACCATCGTGTCTCCAGGCAAGAATTCACCACGCAGCAAAGCCTCGGAGAGTGGATCCTCAACCAAATTCTGGATAGTGCGACGCAAGGGGCGGGCTCCAAAATCAGGGTCATAGCCCTTCTTGCCTAGAAAATCCCTGGCTCCATCAGTTACTTCCAAAGTGACATTCTTCTCTTGAAGGGAAGCGACAACCTGGTTAAGCATCAGGTCAACAATCTGGCGGATATGCTCCTCGCTTAAAGCATGGAACACGACTTGGGCATCAATGCGGTTAAGAAACTCGGGCCGGAATCTTTGATCTTTCTTCACCTCCCCCAGAACATTCTCCTTCATTTTCTCATACTCTGTCTGCTGTTTTCGTTCGCCATCGATATGAGCAGCAAAACCAATGGTCATATGACGCTTAATAAGCTCGCCACCAACATTGCTGGTCATGACTATGATGCTATTACGAAAATCAACTCTTCGCCCTTTGGCATCGGTCAAATGACCATCATCAAAAATCTGGAGCAGGATATTGAATACATTGTAATGCGCCTTTTCAATCTCATCGAGAAGAATAACACAATAGGACTTCCGCCTTACTGCCTCGGTTAATTGACCACCTTCCTCATAACCAATATAACCAGGTGGTGCTCCAACCAAGCGAGCTACATTGTGAGGCTCCATAAACTCCGACATGTCAAGCCTGACCAAAGCATCTTCGCTGCCAAACATGAACTCGGACAGGGCCCTTACCAATTCAGTTTTACCCACTCCGGTGGGGCCCAAAAAGATGAAGACACCAATGGGACGCCGCGGGTCTTTTAACCCAGCTCGAGCCCTCCTTACCGCTTTAGCCACGGTATTTATGGCCTCATCCTGGCCAATGATACGGCGATGTAGAGCCTCCTCCATCTGTAAAAGGCGGCTTGTTTCATCGATAGTCAACTTTATCACAGGTATGCCCGTCCACATGCTGGCTACCTCTGCAATATCCTCTGAGGTAACTACAGGTCGGCCTTGTTCCTTCTTAACCTGCCACTCCTTCTCCATTGTCTCGATTCTCTCCGTTAGCTGAAGCTCACGATCACGCAACTCACCGGAATACTCATACTGTTGAGCTGCGATAGCTGCTTCTTTTTCTTTGCGTACACTTTCCAAGGCCCGCCTTGCCTCAGCTAATCCAATGGGGGCACTACCCCGTTTAATGCGTACTCGAGAACTAGCTTCATCTATCAAATCAATAGACTTATCAGGCAAAAAACGGTCCGCTATATATCTGGTAGCCAGCGTAGCCGCTGTCTGCAAGGCTTCGTCGCTTATGTCCAATTGGTGAAATTCTTCATATCTGTGTTTGATGCCCCGCAATATTTCCAGGGTTTCCTCCATAGTAGGTTCGGCTACCAAGACAGGTTGAAACCGCCGTTCCAAAGCTGGGTCCTTCTCCACATATTTGCGATAGTCGTCCAAAGTAGCGGCGCCAATACATTGAATCTCGCCACGTGACAACGAAGGCTTCAGTATGTTAGAGGCATCAACCGCACCTTCAGCTGCTCCGGCACCCACAATAGTCTGCATTTCATCAATAAATAAGATGCAATTACCGGCAGTTTTCTCTTCTTCAATAACTCTCTTCAGCCTCTCCTCAAATTCACCACGATATTTTGTTCCCGCCACCAGAGCACCTATATCTAATGCGACTATTCTCTTGCCCTGTAATATCTCAGGAACCTCCCCGGCTACTATGCGCTGGGCTAACCCTTCAACAATAGCTGTTTTGCCTACACCTGCTTCACCTATGAGCGCGGGATTATTCTTGGTACGACGACTCAGTATTTGAACTATCCGTTCAATCTCCTTGTTACGCCCAATAGTAGGGTCAAGTTTATCCGCCCGGGCTAAGGCAGTTAAATCGGTCCCAAGTTGGTCCAAGGTTGGTGTACGTGTGGCAGCGCGACCTGTGGTACGAGTTCGCACAGCTTCTTGCTTAGCAACTCGATTGACTTCATCATGTGTTCGCTCCAAGGTAATACCAAAACTCTCTAAAACACTAAAAGCTACCCCTTCGCTTTCGCGCAGTAATCCGAGCAAAAGATGCTCAACACCTATATAGCTGGAATTAAGACGACGTGCCTCATCCACAGCAAACTCGATGGCTCTTTTCGCCCGGGGAGCAAGGTCAACCTCTCCCTTGGTAGCTCGACGCTCTCCTTTTCCAATTACAAATTCTACAGCCGCCTGTATCTTACTCACCGAGATACCAAAATTACTCAAAACTTTGGCCGCAATCCCCGACTCCTCTCCTGCTATCCCCAGTAATATGTGCTCAGTATCGATGTAATTATGGCCCAGGCGTTGTGCCTCTCCTTGAGCCCGAGTCAGCACTCTACGAGCTCCTTCAGAAAACCTTTCAAATCCTGTGCTCATTTCAATCCTACTCGCAGTTTTAACCTAAAGTATAGAACATACTACCCTTTCAGTCAACAAGCCTGGCTTACTTGAACTAAGCGATAGAATCGTAATATACTATAATACCACGGAATTATTATTGAAGGTTAATAGAAATGCGGGTCACTGGTGGTAAAGTAAAAGGAACTCGTTTAAAAACTCTATCAAGGCACTCCATTAGACCCACGACTAGTGTGGTAAAGCAAGCTATATTCTCTCTTTTGGAGAACAGAACTACCAATTGGCGTCAAGTTCTTGATTTATACGCCGGCAGCGGTGCTCTGGGTATCGAAGCTCTGAGCCGTAGGGCAGAATGGGTCGATTTTGTTGACTACAGAAAAAGCTGCTGTGACATTATCAGGACCAACTTGGAAAAAATAGGGGAACTACACCGGGCTCATATTTACTGCTGTAGTGTGAACAAAGCACTTGCCTTCCTTAACAATAGTTATGACATTATCTTCATAGACCCACCCTACTCTGACCCTTCTACAAATAATTTACTAATAAATCTAGCTAAGTCGAAATTGCTGGGGGAAAGCTCTACAATCGTGCTTTGCCACGCAAACCGTTTCCCCTTAAATTCCGACTATGATGGACTTCATCTTGTTAAGCAACGCCGCTACGGTGACACTTTTATTTTTATATACCAAAAGGAGGTTTAACTATGGTCGTAGCAGTTTATCCAGGCACCTTTGACCCCCTCACCTACGGGCACATGGATATTATCGAACGGGCAGCAGCCTTGGTCGATAAGTTAATTGTCGGCATCTATGAGAATCTTGCTAAACAGCCGCTTTTTCCTCTGGAACAAAGGGTAAAGTTAGTGGAAGAAGCGGTAACTGGCTTGTCCAACGTCCATGTTAAAGCTTTCAAAGGGCTGACCGTAGATTTTATACGCCAGGTAGGAGGAAAGGTTATGATCCGCGGTTTGAGAGCAAATTCTGACTTCGAACGGGAATTTGAAATGGCGCTGATGAACAGAAAGCTGGCGCCAGATATTGAGCTACTTTGTTTGATGACTAGCTCTCAATACCAATTTCTTAGCTCTACCCTGATCAAGGAAGTGGCTAAGTTAGGAGGCTGTCTTGAAGGCATGGTTCCTGACACCGTGGCTGTAGCTCTAAAGGAGAAGTTTTCTGTGCCTATTGAGCTTGCCACTGGTAAGGGGAAAATGTAAAATTAAGAGCCAAAAATTAAGGAGGTAATAGAAATATGGCATACAAAATTACTGATGAGTGCATTAGTTGTGGTGCCTGCGAACCAGAATGCAAAAATGAGGCCATAACTGAAGGGGAAGAAATTTATATTATCGACCCTGATAAATGCACTGAATGTGTCGGCTGGTTTGAATCATCTAAATGTGTTGAAGTTTGCCCCGTGGATGCTTGCATTACTGACCCTGCTCACAAAGAAACACGGGAGCAATTGTTGGAGAAATGGCGCAAGCTACATCCCGGTGAGACTCCAGCTGCCACTTAAGATAAAGCTTGTGCAATATATTTCAGGCGAAAAGCCGTTTGGCGTAGTGAGGGATACTTTTCATCTGATTCAAAAATGATAGCTCGCTATAAGACCTTAGTCCGCAATAGCAGCTATTACATTGGTTAGTTCGGGAGAATGTTTCTACCATCTCTTTCTGGGTAGCATATTTACTGCGGTGCATTGAACATGGAACAAGGCTTCCGTCAGGCATTACGACAAGAGATCTTATGCCGGCCTTACAATCTGGCATATAACTTTGTCCAAAGAATTTCAGGGTATTGAGAAGTATAGCTTCAGGGTTGGCTATATGATTGTCTCGTTTTCTTAACGCTACAAGTTCGTTAATGGCCTGGCGTAAAATTCCCAAATCCTCTCCATTGTTGAGGCAATAGTCCTCACTCCCTGTTCTCAGCGCAGTATATGCACTATATGATATGTCTACACCCCACTCAATGGCTTTTTTTGCCAAAGGCAATATTTCCCTCAGATTGGCTTTAGTTATAGCTGTGTTCAAGATAATATCCCGAAACCCGAGCTTCGCTAGCCGGGAAAGAGTTTGTTCCAAATGTTTATAGAGACCCGGCCGCCCTCGAAATTCATCATGTCGCTCATCAGGGAAGTCAAGCGATACGGAAAATTGATTCACCCCGACTTCATGTAATTGCAGATAATTGCTCTCGTTTAGCAGCATGCCATTGCTAACGAGTATCAGGTATGGTGTACCGTCAGATTGCTTGACAGCCTTGACTATGGCTGTTATATCTTTACGTAGCAGTGGCTCACCACCAGAGAATATCGCTACAACTGGACTCAGGCGTCGAGTTAAGTCTCCATACACCTCTGGTTTAATTTGCTTTTCATCCTTTATAAACTTCCCAAGGTCACAGTGGCGGCAATTGAGGTTGCAGGAAAGCGTTACTTCATAACCAACTACTAGGGGACGCTTAGTTATATAGTTATGTATTCCCCTTCTAACAAGCTTAATCGCTTGCAATGGAGAAACATTTGCCATTTATTATCCTCCTATTTGAACCAATTACTGTACAGTTATCTAGTGTTGAGGGATATGTTAACACGATTTTATTCATAATTTTGCCTAAAGTAAAGTTAAGGGAAAATAAATTTCTTAACGGCTTGTATAATTAAGGTTTGTGCCGCTCGTGGTTCGACAAGCTCACCATGAGCGATTTGTAAATATCTCTCAGTGAAAAATCATTTGCTGTATGTACTTAGGGATATTTCTCGTGTGACTCAAAAGCGACATCTCACTGTAGGACCTTATAGCGACATAACAACTACCGCATCGGTTAGTTCGGGAAAAATCTTCTATCATCTCTTTTTGAGTAGCGTATTTGCTGCGGTGCAGTGAACAGGGAACCAGGCTCCCGTCAGGCATTACGACAAGAAATCTTATGCCTGCCTTACAATTTGGCATATATCCTTGTTCAAAGAATATCAAAGTATCTCGGAGCGTGAGTTCTGGGTTAATTAGATGGATACCCTGCTTCTTTAATATTACTAGTTCGTTGATGGCCTGGCGTAAAATTTCCAAATCCTCTCCATTGTTGAGGCAATAGTCCTTATTCCCTGTTCTCAGAGCAGTATATGCACTATACGATATGTCTACACCCCACTCAGTGGCCTTCTTTGTCAAAGGCAATATTTCCCTCACATTGGCTTTAGTTATAGCTGTGTTCAAGACAATATCTCGAAACCCGAGCTTTGCTAGCCGGGGCAGACTCTGCTCCAAACGTTTATAGAGACCCGGCCGTCGTCGAAATTCGTCATGCCGCTCATCAGGGAAGTCAAGTGATACGGAAAATTGATGCACTCCTGCTTCACGTAATTGGAGATAATTGCTCTCGTTCAGCAGCGCCCCGTTGGTAACGAGTATCACGTATTCTGGCCCGGCTTGCTTGATAGCCTTGACTATGGCTGCTATATCCTTGCGTAGAAGTGGCTCACCACCAGAAATCTGCGCTACAAGCGGCTTCAGTCGCCGAGTTAAGTCTCCATACTCCTCCGGTGTAATGTGCTTTTCATTCTTTACTAACCCCCCAAGGTCACAATGACGGCAATTGCAGTTACAAGAAAACGTCACTTCATAAGAAACCACTATAGGGCGATCAGTTATGTAGTTATGTAGTTCCTTCGTGGCAATTTTAATGCCTTGTAATAGAGAAATATTTGCCATTCTCTAGTAATAACCTCAATTTACTACTTGAAGCCGAGCACGACACAGTGATTAAGCTTTGATGAATATACTAACATTATCTTGTTCAGAATCTTGCCTAAAACATAGTCAGGGTTGAATAAAGCCTTTAATTGCTCATATACACCCAGGTATTTTAACATCATTGTAAGTAATATAGATAGGCTCACAAATCCCCTATAAGAGGCAGAGGATGTATTCCTGAATCCTGTATTCTGGAGGATATCCGTAAGAGTTCTTGTAGTAAATTGGTTGATATGAAGCCTCTTTATATCCCACCACCTTTTACTTAAGATTTTCGCTGGTATCCCTTCAATATTTGGAGTTGATACTACTAGCAGCCCTCCAGGCTTGAGTATCCTATGAACTTCTTTGAGAATCATAAGTGGGTATGGCACATGCTCCAGAACTTGCCATAGAGTAACTACATCGAAATGGTTTTCGGCAAACCGCAGTTCTTCAAAGGGCTTTGCTTCTACATCCAAGCCAAATTCCCCTCTCGCATATTCTACCGCATCTCGTGATATTTCAATCCCTTTAGTAGTATACCCGACCTTAGAGGCACTAAAGAGGAAGAAACCTTGGGCACAACCTATGTCTAAAAGGTTTGTGCCGCTCGTATATTTTTGAATTAGGCTTACTTGGGATTTAGCAGTCCTCAAATAGCTTTCCCGTATAGTAGGAGCATGATTATTCTTTGCTTTGAAGTAATACTCGTTGGTCTTGCTTACTTGCTCCATTGGATTCATATATATAAGATGACAATGCTTGCATTTGACATGCCTTCCCCATTCCTTTCCTGGTACCAGATAACCCTCCATGCCTTCTTGAGAATCATGTCCTTCCATATTATAGTCAAAAAGTACATTAAAATCGTCTGACTTCATATTAGATTCAAAGAGCACCTCAAAATCATTTTGCCCACAACTTGGACAGTTGCGGTATTCAAAAAGTGAATCCATCTTATATAACTCTCAAAGGCGTTCAGCTTTTTTATAAGCAGCAGCCACAGCCTCAAGAAGGAGAGAACGGAATCCTCCCTTTTCCAATTGATGAAGAGCTTCGGTGGTAGTTCCCCCTGGCGAGGTAACCATGTTCCTCAAATCAGCAGGATGTTTGCCCGTCTTCTCAACAGTGCAAATAGAGCCAAGTATAGTTTGTATCACCAATTCTTGGGCCATATCCCGAGGCAGGCCAATATGCACACCAGCGTCGACAAGTGCCTCGATAAAAAGAAAAACGTAAGCCGGACCGCTGCCGCTTAAAGCAGTGGCCATAGCTAAATATTTCTCATCAGTAACATAAATTTCTTTACCCAGAGCCCCCAGTACAGTCTGAGCTAACTCTTTTTGCCTCTGCTCAGTCTCAGCAGTTGCTGTCCAGATAGTCATTCCTTCGCCAATTTGCGCTGGCATATTAGGCATAGCTCTAATTACAGAGGAATGGTTTAAACCCTGGCATAAGCTGGACAGAGTAGCGCCAGCTACTATAGATAACACTAGCTGCTCGAGAGCTAAACCTTTTATCTCTTCCATTACCCGAGGCAAATTTTGAGGCTTCACTGCCAGGATAATCAAATCGACATTTGTCACCGTTTTTCTATTATCAGCTAAAGTGCTAACTCCATATTCCCTGCTCAATAATTCACGCCGCAACGGACTGATATCGCTAACCGCCATATCTTGTGGCGCAGCCACCTTTTTAGTCAAAAGACATTTAACCATCGCTTCCCCCATAGCCCCCCCGCCAATAAATGCTATCTTCATTTTTCCTTTTCCTTGCTTCTTCGCGCTTCTGTCATGATGATACCACAATATTTACTACTCGCTTGGGGACATAAATGACTCTGGTAAGTTTCTTACCATCAATATAAACCTTCACTCGCTTTCGACCCAACGCTAAATCCTTGGCTTCAGCTTCATTTATGGAAGTGGGCACAAGCACCTTATCGCGAATCTTGCCATTTACCTGAATGACTAAGGTAATCTCTTCTTCCTTGGCTAGCTCTTCGTCATACTCAGGCCATGGTTGATTATGAATACTGTAGGGATGCTCAGTCCTGGTCCATAACTCCTCGGCAAGATGAGGAGCGGTGGGGGCAAGGAGAAGCAGAAAATAGCTAATAGTTTCCCACCATAGAGAACCTGACACCACCCCGCGCTCTTTAACCTTAGATAAGTAGTTGCTGAATTCCATAAGGCTGGCCACCATGGTGTTGAAGCGGAACTTTCCCAAATCAGCAGTCACCTCTTTAATTGCCTTATGCGTTAAATGGAGGAATTCTTTCTCAGCCTCAAGGTCAGCAACACGGCTAGTATAGTCTGTTGTTATTAAGCCCCACACCCGGTTTAGCCAGCGGCTGACGCCCACAATACCCCTATCATTCCATTCTCCCCCCAGCTCCCAGGGACCGATAAACATTAGATACCCACGAGCGGCATCAGCTCCTAACTCAGCTACATATTCGTCGGGGGCAATTACATTGCCTCTAGATTTGCTCATCTTATCACCACGATAAATTATAGTCCCCTGATTGAATAGACGAGTGAAGGGCTCATCGAAGTTGAGCAGGCCTATATCTCTCAATGTTTTGATAAAAAAACGAGCGTAGAAGAGATGCATAACTGCGTGCTCAGCCCCACCGGTATATAAATCCACAGGCAACCAGAATTTCACTTTGGTAGCATCGAAAGGAGCATCCCTAGTTTCCGGACTGGTGTACCTTAAGAAATACCAGGAAGAACACATAAAAGTATCCATGGTATCAGTTTCTCTTCGTGCTGGCCCAGAGCATTTGGGACAGGTGGTATTAACGAATGACTGACAATATTTCAGGGGAGATTCCCCGGTAGGTTTAAATTCCGCATCGGGAGGAAGCAGAACAGGCAAATCCTCCTCAGGCACAGGGACTATGCCACATTTATCGCAATAAATTATAGGTATGGGCGCTCCCCAATACCTCTGCCTGGAGATAAGCCAATCACGAAGGCGATAAATAACCGTACGCTTGCCCCATCCTTTCTCCTCCAATAAAGCACAGATTGCCTCGTATCCTTGTTCACTGGGTAAACCGCTAAACTCTCCAGAATTTACCATTGTACCTGAGCCAGTATATACTTCCGTCAATTCTTCACCTGTCCAACCCGGAGGAGCAATAACTGTTTGCACAGGTAGCTTAAACCTCCTGGCAAACTCCAGGTCTCGTTCATCATGAGCCGGCACTGCCATCACTGCTCCGGTGCCATAAGTTGGCAATACATAATCAGTAATCCAGATAGGCACTCTTTCTCCGCTTAGAGGATTGACAACGTAGCTTCCCAGAAAGACCCCTGTTTTATCCTTGCCTAGTGCTATCCGTTCGTACTCAGTTTGCCGCCGACACCAAGCAATATATTCGTCTACTTCAGCTTGATACTCCGGGATAGTTAATTGAGAAACTAAAGGATGCTCCGGAGCCAGGAGGAAGAAAGTCACCCCAAAAATAGTATCAGGGCGAGTGGTAAACACCTTTATCTCTCTTTGCTCTACACTCTCATGCTCTAGCCGGAAGGAAATCTCAGCGCCCTCGCTCTTGCCCACCCAGTTCCTCTGCATTATCTTTATGCGTTCTGGCCAGTCCAGACGACTATGATCGAGCAGTTCCTCGGCGTATTTAGTAATCCTGAAAAACCACTGCTCCAGCTCTCTTTTAGTCACTGGTGTGCCGCACCTCTCACAAAAACCTTCCCCTACCACTTGTTCATTAGCCAACACTGTCTGACATCTAGGACACCAGTTAACTGGCGCTTCAGCCCGATAGGCCAGCCCAGCGTGATAAAATTTAAGGAAAAACCACTGCGTCCATTTGTAATAGTCCGGCAGGCAGGTAACTACTTCACGGTTCCAGTCATATATTGCCCCCATACTCTTGAGTTGCCGACGCATATTCTCTATATTCCTCATTGTCCAATCATAAGGATGAATTCCATGGTTGATGGCAGCGTTTTCCGCCGGTAAGCCAAAAGCGTCAAAGCCCATAGGATGAAGCACATTATAGCCCTGCATCCTTTTAAATCTGGCATAAACATCTGAGGGCGCCATGGCGTACCAATGACCAATGTGGAGGTCTCCTGAGGTATAGGGGAACATGGTCAGGGCATAAAATTTCGGACGCTTACTATCTTCCTTTACCTCATAAATATGATCAGCTGCCCACCGCTGTTGCCATTTCTTTTCGATTTCCTGAGGGTTATATTTCTGAGCCATATTTGCTAAAGTTTAACCTAAGTCAGGGTGAATTAAAAGCCCCTCTCCAGTGCTGGAAATCACCATGGAAAAGGAAGTTCTTAGCAAAATTCGACTGTATGAACTTTTGTCCAGACTCGAAAGTAGCCCTGGAGACTATATAAGCCTGTATATAAAACCTTCTTCTTTTCCCTATTGCACAAATGGACTATCGCTTCAGCCTCAATACAATAAATATGCCCACGAAATTAAGGAATTAGTCAACATCAAAGCTGTAGCTCGAGTAGTTGAAAGGTACAACACGGGAGTAGCTATATATTGGCAAAAGAACGGCAGTAAATATATAGTGTTGCCGCCATTTCCTATTACTGAAGATAAAATTTCACCAGGTAACTTTGATGCTTCCCCCCTATTAGAAGCTCTGGAGCGAGCATATGTTATCGGTGTGGTACTGGTAACATGGGGGACATACTCCATAGGAATTTTCCATCGTGATAATCTGGTGAAATCAAAAACGGGCACAGGGTATATCCATAAGGAACATAGGAAAGGAGGGAGAAGCGAAAAAAGATTTACCCGCAGAACTGAAGAACAGAAGAAGGATTTTCTGAGGAAGGTTAGCAATAGAATCGAGGAAGAATTTAAGAATTGCACGCTGGATTATATATTTTTGGGAGGGAATAGATTAATCCGCGCACCCTTATTAAGAGAATGCAAATACCTTCAGCGAGAAGCCCAGAAAATTCCCCAGAGGGTTTTGAATCTAAGATATGCAGCCAAGGAAGCCTTGAACCACAGTCTTAGAGAGATAACAAACTCTCTGGTCTTTACTTTTTGAGACTATTCCCAAAAAGATACTAGAATATCCCGGGAAATAAATATCCCCTAAAGATTCAAGCCCACTCGCTTGTGGATTTCACGCAAACACAGATAGCAGCACTATCGATGCGTGACCCCTCTCAACACCCAGTGACCGCCGTAGAAATTTAGGCTTTCTCTATTCTGAATACTTTTGTGCTGCAGTTAGGGCAGACACCTTGTGTTGCTGGTCTGCGGTTCTTGAGTGTAACCCGCCTTGGGTTCCTTATCTCTACCTTTCTCCTGCACTTCATGCAATAAGCTGTTGCCATCATGCCCTCCTTTTAATTTTGTTACACCTATATTGTTACTATAAGAATAAAGCTTTGTCAATACCCTTTGGGCTTTCAAAGCAAGGATTGTAAAAATTTAACCATTTTAGCAAGCTAGGCAAGAGTCAAAAACTATTTAGAGTCCCGCTACTAACCTACATGTGGCATTCTAGTTAAAATAAACCCGATAGCCGCTGCAATGCCGTATCGAATCGTTTCAGGCAGTTCTCCCTTCCCAATACTGCCATGGTCTGAAATAATGGTGGTGCCGCAGTACGCCCTGTAACAGCTACCCTTAACAAACCGAAGAATTTCCCCGTACCTAAGTTTAGCTCTGCGGCCAAAGGACGCAGGATACCCTCGAGCGTAGTGGCATCCCAGGTCGTTACTTCTTTTAACTTTTGCAAAGCAATCATGATAGCTTTAGCAGCTGATTTAGCATCCAGTTCTCTGCTTAAAAGCAGGCTTGTATCGTATTGCAGCTCATCAAGGAAAAAAAAGATAGCAAGCTGAGGAATCTCAGCTAAGGTTTTGGCTCGCTCCTGAATGAGAGACAGAACCTGGCTGACGTAATTGCTATCCAATGGGCGTTTTACCGACTTTGGCAACTCTCTATCTAAAAATGGCATGGCTTGCTGGACAAATTCTCCCAGGCTTAGTTTGCGCAAATAAACCCCGTTCATCCATTCTAGCTTGTCCTTGTTGAAGATAGCTGCTGTTTTGCCTACCCTTTCCAGAGAGAAGTGCTTTATCAACTCTTCCTGGGATAATAACTCAGTTCTATCATCAAGCGACCAGCCTAAAAGCACCAAGAAATTGACCATTGCATCCGGGAGGTATCCCTGTTTTTGATATTCGGTGATAGTGGTAGCACCATGCCTTTTGGACAGTTTGGCACGGTCAGGTCCCAGAATCATGGGTAAATGAGCGAATTGCGGAGGTTGCCAGTTTAGAGTTTGGTAAAGCAAAACATGGCGAGGAGTGCTGGAAAGCCATTCATCAGCCCTGAGGACATGTGAGATAGCCATTAAATGGTCGTCTACTATACTGGCCAAATGATATGTGGGATAACCATCGGATTTGAGCAGGATGAAGTCGTCTAAGGTATCATGCTTAAAAGTTACCGGGCCATGAATTAAGTCGTAGAAAGTGGTTTCGCCTTCAAGCGGTGTTTTAAAGCGAATCACGGGAGTAATACCTGTTGCCTCTAACCGAGTTCTTTCATGTTGTGTTAAATCTCGACAATGGCGATCATATTTCGGTGGCTGTTTACGTTTTGCCTGTTCTTGGCGCATCGTCTCTAATCGCTCTGGAGAGCAGTAGCATAAATATGCATGACCCTCCTCAATCAATCTGTGGGCAATTTCAAGGTAAATGGGCAATCGTTGTGATTGGAAGTAAGGCCCTTCATCCCAGTTTAATCCCAGCCACCGCAAGCTATCTAGTATTACCTCCACTGCACCCTCTACCTTACGGGCAATGTCAGTATCTTCAATTCGTAAGATAAACTTGCCGCCGTGATGGCGAGCAAAAAGCCAGTTGAATAGAGCAGTCCTGATGTTGCCTAAATGTGGATACCCTGTAGGACTGGGCGCAAAACGAAGTCTAACCGATGTTTCCAACTCAGACTGCATTGCGCTACATTTTGCGTGACTTAACCTTACTTAGCGAGAGTTTGATGTAGCTTTTTTAATCGCTCCAGATGTTTCCTGAGCCTCTGGGCAAGCTGCTCAACCTGGTTCAAGGCATTTTCAGTATCTTCCATCTCCGTGGTTATTTTGAACAAAGTTTCGCTTTGCCGCCCGCTTAGCCCGGCCTCAAAATCAGCCAATTCCTCTACCCCAGCCTCTCCCATTAACTTGGATAAGAGGGTGCTTTCTCTGTCCGCTTGCTCTTTAGCGAGTTCCTCATAGGACTTCATGTCA
>DATKVL010000052.1:0-2101 GCA_035530115.1 Dehalococcoidia bacterium
CTGGCTTGACTTTAGCATTCATTGGCGATGGCAATAATGTAGCCAATAGCTTGCTTCTCTCTGCCTGTCTACTGGGCATGAATTTCCACTTCGCCTCTCCACCAGGCTATGAAATTAAAGGGGAGGTATTGAGTCAGGGGAAAGGATTTGCTATTCGGAGCGGCAGCCAGATTCTGCTAACTGCTGACCCTCACGAGGCAGCTAAAGGTGCTGACATAGTATATACTGATGTGTGGGTTAGCATGGGCCAGGAGGCTGAAGCAGAGAAACGCCGTCTTGCCTTTTCAAGCTATCAGGTGGATAATAAATTATTAAGCTTGGCTAAAGGAGATGTTTTGTTCATGCATCCCTTGCCGGCCCACCACGGCGAGGAAATTTCCGCCGGGTTGCTAGATGACCCCAGATCAGTAGTCTTTGACCAGGCAGAAAACAGGCTTCATCTACAAAAGGCATTACTGGTGAAGCTGCTATCAAATCCAAAGGTATCAGGCAAATGACCAGGCCTATTGTAGCCATTGTGGGTAGGACCAACGTGGGCAAGTCCACCTTACTTAACCGCCTGGCGAGCAGGCGGATAGCTGTAGTTGCTGATTTGCCAGGAACTACCAGGGACCGCGTTTTTGCTTTTGCTTCCTGGGAGGGGCGGGAGTTGATTGTGATTGACACTGGTGGCTGGCAAACAAAGCCATCTACGTCTTTGGAACAAAAGGTCAAGCAGCAGGTCGAAGCAGCCATTGTCCAGGCGGATACCGTCATATTCATGGTAGATGCCAGAGATGGAATTATTGCTGCCGATGACGAAATTGCTGATGTGCTGCGTGCCGCCAATAAGCCTATCATACTGGCAGTAAACAAGGTGGATTCTGCCAAACAAGCAAATCAGGTGGCCGATTTCTATCACCTGGGCATGAGTGAACCTATAGCCATCAGTGCCCACCATAATCGAGGGATAGACGATTTGATGGATGCTGTGTTAGCTTCTTTGCCCCCGCAACCTACCAGTATTGCGGAGCCGGGAGAAATTAAATTAGCTATTGTTGGGCGACCTAATGTAGGCAAGTCAACTTTGTTGAATACATTGCTAAGAGATGAAAGGGCCATTGTCCATGAGTCTCCGGGGACAACTCGCGACTCGCTTGATGCTATAATTCGGTGGGATGATAAGGAAATCCTACTTGTCGACACCGCTGGGATTAAACGGCGCGGAAGGGTCGATGCTGGAGTGGATTATTATAGTTTGCTCCGCGCCCTCCAAGCTATCAACCGCTGCGATGTTGCCTTGTTGCTAATCGATGCCAGTGAATTTATTACTGCCCAAGATATGCATATCGCTGGCTATATTATTGAGGTTGGAAAGGGTATAATATTGTTGGTCAACAAATGGGACCTTGTTCCCCAGGAACAAAGACAGGAATTCAAACGTAGCGTGGAGCAACGACTTAGATTTGCCTCCTATACACCTATCATTTACATCTCTGCCAAACTAGGGCAGGGGATAAACAGGATTTTACCCCAAGCCTGGGAAATCTGGCAGGAAAGACAAAAGCGAATACCGCAATCAGAAGTTAACGAGTTAGTCAAACAGGCAGTAGGTAGCCATCCCCCACCCCGCACAGGTTCTAGACAGTTGCACATTGCCCGAGCCTATCAAGATGAATCTCAACCAGCCACTTTCGTTCTCAAGGTTAACTATCCTCAACTGGTTCATTTTTCCTATCAACGCTACTTGGAAAACAAGCTTCGCCAGGGCTTTGGTTTTCGCGGCGTTCCTTTGAAGTTAATTTTCACCAAGGCCACCCGCAAAATCAATAAAAAGATGGAGGTGAGAGCATGATGATAGCTGAGCTTGTTGTTGTAGTAGTCATTGCTTATCTCATTGGTTCCATTCCCTTTGGCTTGATAATAGGCAAGCTGAAAAGTGGCGTTGACATCAGGGAATATGGAAGTGGTAAGACTGGCGCCACTAATGTTATGAGAACCGCAGGAACCAAGTTCGGCGTCTTAACCATAGTTCTCGATGTGGCTAAAGCCGCTGGGGCAGTCATGCTAGCCACAGTAATTATAGATGGCAACAGCGGTATCTTAACCATTGGTGGCGTGT